>NZ_JBNHEP010000001.1:0-34183 GCF_050015995.1 Dapis brunnea BLCC-M229
CCCAAAGCCTTACCTTCGGTTGAAAGATCGCCTATTTCCCTGGCTATTTGTAAACTCTGCTGATAATACTCCATGGCTTTGTGATATTCTCCTAGGGAATCGTAAACATTACCCAAACTCCCCAAAGCAGCAGCCTCCCCAGAACGGTTGCCTATTTCCCTGGCTATTTGTAAATCCTGCTGAAGATACTCTATGGCTTTGTGATATTCTCCTAGGGAATAGTAAGCAAGACCCAAACTTCCCAAAGCCTTACCTTCGGTTGAAAGATCGCCTATTTCCCTGGCTATTTGTAAACTCTGCTGATAATACTCCATGGCTTTGTGATATTCTCCTAGGGAATTGTAAACATTACCCAAATTCCCCAAAGCAATACCCTCCCCAGAACGGTTGCCTATTTCCCTGGCTATTTGTAAATCCTGCTGATGATACTCAATAGCTTTGTGATATTCTCCTAGGGAATCGTAAACATTACCCAAATTCCCCAAAGCCTTACCTTCGGTTGAAAGATCGCCTATTTCCCTGGCTATTTGTAAACTCTGCTGAAAATACTCGATAGCTTTGTGATATTCTCCTAGGAAAGAGTAAGCAATACCCAAACGGTTTAAACAAATACCATCCCAACCTTTGTCTAATTTACCTAATAGTCTACCGTAGAGTTGAATACATTCCTCATAGTAACCCCAACTCCTTAGTTGAGTGTCTAAATATTCATCAACTGGCAGTACTTTAATATCAAGAATTTTCTTTGCTCGTTCCCAGTCTCCCACTTCACAAAGATGATAAAATGCTTCTAGATAGCCTTTCACCACCTCTAATTTCTCATTTACTTCTTGCGGACATTTGTAGTTAGTCACCCAATTAATAACTGCCCGATATTGGTGACGCTTAGAAGGTGGCTCAATTAACTTCAGAGCATCTGCGTCAAGCTCCAATAATTCCAAGACATCAGCAGGAGGCAAACTAACTCTTCCTACCCGATCGCTTTCAAGTTTCGACCCCGACTTAGATAAATCAACCATTTTCCCCATCCAACCTCTTTAAATTTTCCAACGACACGCTACGAATTAAATTATGTTGTCTCAGCATAAACTCACCATTTTCATCAACTCCCACTTCCTCAACCAAAAAGCGATCGCGCAAAGTCAGCAGCGCCACCTCCCGCTCATTCTTACTACAACTCCAGTCTTGCAAATGACTTAACCAAAAACTCTCTGGCACTTCGCATCTATATATTCCAGTAGCACAAATCAACCGATAAGCATTAAGCGCGTCTTTCCGCAACCGGAAAAAAGTCTTATCCAGTCGCGACTTGACTTTTTTCCGCAACACACGAGTATATCTGTCCAACTGAAACCGATCGTCAGCACCAGTTATCCCCTTACTTTTAGCCTCCTCAATACCCTTTTCCACCTCCTCAAATTCATTACCATACCTTTTCCAATAAGCTACCACATTACCATCAAAAGGCTTGCTGCCAATTTCTCCGGCAATCACCCGCAACGCCAAAGGATGACCCTCATAAGCATTACCAATACGTTGTAAATAGGGTAGGTTAGGAGAATTTTCCTCAACCTCCAACCCAGTTTTCCCAAATAACTGCAACTGCTCCGACTTGCTCAAACCAGTCAAAGGTTGAGACTCCCAGAAATTCTGATAACGTTCGGGAATTTGCCCAGGCAAATCTTGGGAAGTCAAGATAATGCGACTTTGACATTCTGTAGAAGCCAAAAATTGCTCAAAAAATCTCACCCACAACTCATCCTGAAAATCACTCCATCCCTCATCCTCATTTCCCACCAAAATATTTTCCAGAGAATCAATAATTATCAGATACCGATGTTGTCGCAAACGATTAACCAATTTATAGAGTAACCTTTCCACATCTTGATAATCATCTTGAGTCAGAGACACTCCCCACTTTTTCAACCACCGGAGAGCAACACTACGAAAATCTCTAGTTTCCTGCTCGTTATCACAATTTTCCTGACGAAACTTGCTCCAGTCTCCCTGCAAAAATTCTTGGTGTAGCTCCACCGCCAACTTTTCTGCTAAAGCAGTCTTACCAATACCACTAATACCAACAAGAATAAGTAAGCGACAAGACTCTTTAACTTTTTTAGTTAATTCAGTGGTGAGGTTTTCTCTACCAACCCAAACATTATCATAAGCAAAAAATTCAACAGTAGAATTTTGAGGTGAGGGAGTAGTATTGTCCACAATTTCTTCCCAATTAATTCCTATAGTCTGACAAATAGAAATAAAAGCATCTTGCCTGATAGGAGCTTTTTGCCAAAAACGATTTAAAGTTGCTTTTGAAGTTACTGCTAGTCCCCACCAAGAATCCTCCGTTTTTGTCCAACCTTTCTTTCTTCTAGCTTTATCAATCTTTTCTAGCCCCTCTTGAGAAGCTCTGAGAGTAACAGCCATATTTATATTTTTAAATCTTCTATTTATATCTTCTAAAGTAAATTTTCTTTTTCAGCTAAGTTTCAGTTTTAGCTCACTTTTTTTTCAAGGCAGAAGTAATGAGCTAAAACTTTGTTTTAGGGTGAGTCAAAACTTTGCTTGAAGTACAAAAGTTATCTGTTTAAATCGAAAGTAAGCACAATTAAGGACAAAAAAAATGTTTGCTAAAGAAGATATAGTTTGTACCAGTCAACCTAGCACAAATATTTTACCTATAGATCTAAATCCGCTATTACAACATGGAAGTTCACCAACCGCGATTATTATCGCAGTCGCCTTTTTGCTTTGGGTATTACGTCCAGTTTTGCTAGTTGCGCTAAAAAATCGAAATAAGAAATAATATCAAGTCTGATAGAAATGTAATAATGTAAGGGCAAACGGCCGTTTGCCCCTACAGTAAAGATATAACGATAAAAGGAGAAAAAATTATGCCATCCCCATTCCCTGGTATGGACCCATATTTAGAACATCCCGATTTATGGCCGGGATTACATAATCGACTCATTGTCAGGATAGCTGACTTATTATCTGCTCAACTGGGCGATAAATATTCAGTTTCTCTAGATGTCAGAATGTATGAAATTAACGATGCAGAATCTGTACTGGTTGGTCTTCCTGATGTTTCAGTGTTGTCAAAAAAAGGTCAAGTTAACACCTCAAATTCTACAGAATATCAAGTTGCAGTAACAGAACCTTCCACAAAACCTATAACAGTAACTTTGCCAATACCAATAAGTATCCGTGAAGGATATTTGGAAATTCAAGAAGTAGCAACTAAGGAAGTTATAACTGCTCTAGAAATATTATCTCCTAGCAATAAAAGAGGTGGAAAAGGTAGAGAAATGTATCTAGAAAAAAGAGAAAAAGTTTTAGATAGTTTTACTAATTTTATCGAAATAGATTTACTGCGTCGCGGTCAACGAATGCCTATTTCAAATGATAAAAATAAAACTCATTATCGAATTTTAGTTAGTCGAAAAAAGCAACGGCCAAGAGCAGAATTATATGCGTTTAATATCCAAAATAAAATCCCTGAATTTCCTTTGCCATTACGCCCAGAAGATACGGAACCAATTATAGATTTACAAGAATTATTAACTACTATTTATGATGTTGGTCGTTACGATTTAAAAATAGATTACTCTCAAAAACCAGTACCAGAATTATCAGAAAAGGATGCAACTTGGGCAAATAATTTGTTGCAACAACAAACTCTTGAAAAGTAGCGATCGCATTCTTTCGATTCTTTTATCCAATTCTCAAACAGTTAAATTTTTTATCTTATATTATGTCCGGATAATCAGTTATAAAAAAGTATTTGTTTGTAGTAGGGCTTCAGCCCGATATATACTTCGGGCTGAAGCCCTACTACAAACTTTAATTATAACTATCCTTAGAAAGAAACCGGGTTTATCTCCAAGATTTAGGTTTTGTGAAATACACAATACAAACCCGGTTTCTAGTAATTTAATCAATGCCGTATTGCGATCGCAACACCAGATATAATATCCTAGATAACTCCCGTCGCTTCAAGGGTTGACTATCCAGAGGTGTACCAGAATTACCAAATAATTGATACACATCAAAATCTCCACTTTTACCGATAATAAATGCCAACTGCTCCCGCGTACATCGCAAATTTGGAGCAAAATATCCATTCCCTACTCCCGAAACAATACCTTTTGCTGCCATCGTTTCAACTGCACGAAAAGCAAAATGCTCTTTCGGTACATCAGTAAAAGTGGGAAACTCAGGGTTAAGCCACTCAAAACCCATCACATTGACTACCGCCACCGAAACAACTGCTCGGTTTACTGTTCCCTCTGGTAGAAAATATAAATGATTGTAATTTTCTGTCCTGACAAAACCTGCCGTTGCGAGAATTTGTATCGCCTCAAAGTCTGGGTCGTCATGGGCAATATCATTATACCAAAATAGAGGAATTTGATGACTAGCTAACAAACCTTGAAATTTATAGATGAGTCGTTTATTCGTCGCAATAGTCCGCACATCCACTCCCTCATTCAGAGCAAAAGCAGCTAAATGACCGCCTGCTTCCCCGATCGCCCACTCAACGGCGTGCATCCGATATACAGAATTACTCAAATGTGTTGTACCAATACTTTTCGCTGATAATATCAGGTTATCTGTATTAATAGGTATCATTGCTTTTAACGCAATAGTAAAAGGTAAACATTTCATCTCCTCTTCACTATTAAAAATCAGATGGTTGGGGTTATCGGTGGGATGAATATCAAACAACGCATAATGACCAATACCAACGCTATCATCAAAAGTTCGCGCCCGTGCTTGCTCGCCATAATATTGTTGGGCAGCATCTCGGTAAACAATAGTTGTTAATGCTATCCCTCGTCTTGACTCCCGGATATAAGGTTCGAGTGCAATACCATCATTCGTCCAAGTTAGATCGCCCCGTGGTTTTAACTCCCCTACCTCACCTATTAATGGCCAGTTGTTGGTTTTCAGTGTTTGCGACTGTAAATAATGGATGTAAGCTTGAGTATATTCCCGCGCTTCCTGAATATGTTTTTGGCGATCGCTCCGACTCACCCCCGTTAGCAGACCCAGTATATAATCATTCGACTCATAATTCAGGATAGTCACATCGCCATTACTGGTTGTTGGAATGTAACCCTCCTTGAAACGTCTTATTCGTCGATAAGTAAAAATGGCAAACCGCTCAAAAAATGCCCGCCCTTGATAACTGCTGGTAAATTTATCTGTCTGTAACCAAGGTTCGACGCCATAACCTTCTGGTTGACCGATGGGAACACCTCCACCTTGAGCAGTTTTTTCCACGACAGCACAAAAAGTGATTGACTGTTGACATTCGGGAAAAGGTTGTTCGGGGAGCAGTGGTTCACCCGTATCATTTTTTGATTCTTGTCCGACTCGCGACTCAATATTTCCCAATTCTAACAAGTCGCCCAAGTCTGTCGCTTCAATAGTAATTTGAGCGTTGACAGTAAAACGTTGATTATTTTGCACATCCTGAAAAACAACACCCGTTACTTTTCGCCGTTCATCAGCAGACTGACTAAACAAAATTTCCACAGGTTCGGCAAAGGGAATGAGGGTTAATTTGCCATCGTTGAGAAAATCTTGGATAGCTTCATTCAGCGCTTGTGCCATAACTATTGTTGTTGTGGCAAAATTACTTACCCAACCCCCACCAGGGTTATCAATTTTGTTACCATTAACTGGTTGGAGTTCCCGACTACGTTCGCGAAATTGCCATTGAGTCTTGGAGAAAGCATATTTGTCTCGGTCTACCTTATCTCCATATATTTCCCCTGGATTAAATTGCTTGTCTAGTTGAGGGTCGTCGGAAGCAGGTAATGCTTGGGCGGTAAATTGTCCGCCTAATAATTGTTTTGGTTGAACAAGACAAACATTTGCCCCTGTTTTAAGCGCGCCCAAGCTTGCCGAATATGCTGCAGTCGAACCCCCCACTATTAATATGGGGAATGAGAGAATTTGACCGTCGGTCGGTCTGGTGAAAAAGCGATCGTCTAGAATACCGTTGCTCATAAGGATTTGGTTTTAGGATTTTCAGGGATTAGATAATATTTTATCAGAACGTTTGCTTTTATATCTATGTTTTCGATCCCCCCTAACCCCCCTTTGAAAGGGGGGGACAAAAGTTTGTAGGGTGTTAGGCGCTTACTACAAACTACTGGCGTGTCTAGACTAAAATTGTGCTTTAGGAGCAAGCAACCTAGAAGACCTCTCCCCCAACCCCTCTCCTGCGAGGAGAGGGGATAAATCCCCCCCTTCCCTTGCAGGGAAGGGGGTTGGGGGGTTAGGTTTTTTTTACCCACATTTTCAAGCTTGACGCGCTACTACGGTTGAACTGTCAAATATTACATTGCACTATAACCAACTTTTGAAAGTTGTAGCTCTACTTCATATATTGATAATTTGAAAGGTCTGAGAATGTCCTCACCGCCCTGATGATTTTTATAACGTCTTAGTTATCATCATCATCATCGTAGTCATCATCGTCATCGTCATCATCGTCATCATCGTCATCATCATCGTCATCGTCATCGTCATCATCGTCATCATCGTCATCATCATCTGAAGCTAACCGAAAATTAATTAAACTTCCATCTTGGCGGGTAATAGATATACCATCAAAATCATCATCCTCATCTTCTCCCACTACTGTTATTTGTTCTCCAACTAATAAATTCGTGAGTTTCTCATCATCAAGATAGACTAAAATTTGCCCTATACCATCATCAAGCATAAATTCATCGCCCGAAATTTCTATCACTTGCCCGGAAATAGTCACATTGCGATCGCGTTGTAAATCTCCAATAGTAGTTTTAGCAAGACTGGGCCTAGCAATAATAATCCCCATCCCTAGAGTTATTACTCCTATTAAACCTTTTTCTATCCTACCAGCTTTAATAAAATTCATAGGAATCATCCTTCGATAAATGGTTCAAAAAAGTATATACAGCAACTGCCTTGGCAGTTAGGATATATTATAGCTCAAATCGACAAAACTGTAGTCTTCCCATAAAAAACCGTTACCAAACTTCTGTCAAATCTAAAATAAATCCAGGCAACACATTTTCCCCAGATAAACTATTAGGATTTTCTAATATTTCTACTTCCCGATCTTGCCGATAAATCTCTACTTTCCTATTTTTAGTATCAATTAACCAACCTAATCTTGCACCATTTGACTGATACTCTTTCATCTTTTTTTGTAACTCAGAAATAGTGTCATTTTTAGAACGTAATTCTACCACAAAATCGGGACATAAAGGCGCAAAAGTTTCCTGTTGTTCGGTAGTTAAAGCATCCCATCTTTCCTGTTTTACCCAGGCAGCATCAGGGGAACGACTACTACCATTAGGCAGATGAAAACCACTAGAAGAATCAAAAGTTTTCCCCAACTTTGTTTGATAGTTCCATGACCAAAGTTGCCCTGTAATACTTGAGTTACGATTTCCCGTACCACTTCCTGTCGGTGCCATAATAATTAATTCTCCTGTGGCAGTTCTTTCTAATTGTAAATCTCGGTTAACAAGTGCCAATTCAACAAATTGTTCGTGAGTAATTTTCAGGTTAATTTCTTTGGGAATATTAACTGCTATTGTCTGAAATGAATTAGTTATCACCATAATTTTTCTAATATCATATTAGGATAATTACTATTGTTTGTAGTAGGGCTTTAGCCCTAATAATTTCCGATAATTACTTTTGTTTGTAGTAAGGCTTTAGCTCTAACAATAGTTAATATCAAACCTCAAGTAAACTCTTTGTTTGTAGTAGGGCTTTAGCCCTAACAATTTCGAATAATTACTTTTGTTTGTAGTAGGGCTTTAGTCCGAAAAATAATTAATCTTAAATCTCAAGTAAACTCTTTGTTTGTAGTAGGGCTTTAGTCCTAACAATAGTTAATATCAAACCTCAAGTAAAGTCTTTGTTTGTAGTAGGGCTTTAGCCCTAACAATTTCGGATAATTACTTTTGTTTGTAGTAGGGCTTTAGTCCGAAAAATAATTAATATTAAATCTTAAGTAAACTCTTTGTTTGTAATAGGATACTTAGGATTGGGCTAAAGCCCAACTACGAGCATAATTATATTAGATTTTCAAATAATTATCGAACCTTTCCCGCAATTGTTCAACAGTTAAATTCTGCATCCAATACTCAACTAAAGCATGACCAAATGCCCAAGCATTACGGTCTGGTGAAGCAGGATTTTCTAATAACAAAGGCCACAATGCTAACAGGTCAAAACTACCTAAATTCCTATCCCCACTCAATAGGGAAAACAGCTCGTAAGCCATCTGCAATTTACCAATAACTACAGGCAACTCTTCTACAGGAATTTTTTCTGCTAGCAAATATGCTAAAGTTGGCGAACCTGTTGTGAGAGTAGAAATGAATTGCAAGACCGGACTTTTCAATAAAGCAGTTAACCCCTGGGTAGTCGCCATTTGAAAAGTATAACGATCTATAATTTTAGCTGCTGCTACCGAACGAGCTTCGCGATCGCGCAAAAACCGAGCTAGACGTAATTGTTTAGCAGGAGCAATAGCTTCTACTAGAGATAATGATATGGCATCAACATTCCAAGCATTTCTATTACTTTTAATATCCGCCGTCACAACAGGTAAAACTTGATTACAAAAATCTCCCAATATTTCTGCCCGATATTGAGTCGCCTCCCGAATAGATTTTTCCTTCGCGCGTTCCCCCCACACCCATTCATAAGGTGGTTGCCATTCCCGCATCGGACGTAAACGGTCAACTTGGGTCATCATCACAATAGCAGGCAAATCTGTAATTTCCCTTTTCATGTCTTGGAGAAAATCTACATCCATTTGTAGCGCGGGGTCAAGAGCAGGGGTAACTAACAACAATAAATCAGCAGTTTGAGCATAGTCAAGCACTAATTTTCGCAGGTCAGTGCGGTTAGCTTGTTCGTAACCAGGGGTATCCCAAAGGTTGAGAATTTCTCCTATTTCCGTTTGCCACTGATAATTTTTAATTTCATCTGTACTCGGCAAAACATCCACTTCGGCGCGGTCTGCTTGAAATAGAGTATTAATCAAACTACTTTTGCCTGCTCCCGTGCGCCCCACTAACAAAATATTAACTGGTTTTTGCTCCACAGTTTCCGCAGGTTGAGCTTGTGCGAGAATTTCTTCCAGGGTTTGAGTCTCTGCTTTTGGGAGAGTCGGAGTCGGAATAGCAGACTCAGAAAATTCTAAATTGCTACCTCCATAAAGAGCGATCGCCTGTCGAGACAAATTTCGCAACGCCACTTCCCGCAATATTTGACTAAAATTTACCAACAATTCCTGGTTTGCTTGTTCGCTGTAACGGCGACTAGCGACTTTAGCTGCTGCTGCGACGGGGTTAAATAACCATTGCGCCCAACCCCAAACTTGGAAAAGTTTCCGAGCTTGGGGTTCTAACTTACGGTAAATTTCATATCCCCGATATGCTTGACCGACAGTTATTTGATTCAGAGTCGGGGATAATTTTTGCATCCATCTGTCTACGTCATCAACAGTACCTCGAATTAAACCGTAAGCTTGAGGGATGTAAATATTAAGAAGAGGATATTTGACTTCCGGATGGTAAGCATTAGCAACAGCAACTACCACCTCTTGGCAACGCTGCCAGAATATTTGCCAGTCTTCCCAGAATGGGGGGTCGTTACGACATGACTTGAGAATTTCTTGGAGGGTTGTTTCTAGTTGTTTGGTAGTTTCGTTTTTTATGGGTGGGGTTGTCGTGTTTTCTGTAGTGGGAATTTGTTTGTTAACTTCTGCTATTACCTCTTCCATTTGTGCAACTGTAGGTCGAGTCCATTTCACCAGCAACCAACGCCACCCCACAAAGACAAGGGCGAATATTCCCCAGATCCAGTTGATACCCCAACTATTGATTTGTCTGCCAGCGGATATCATTAGGAAGGTGACTACAGCAAGCGGGGGAATAGCGAGTATTGCTAACTGCCATTTTTTTAGTTGTACCATATTGTATATATTAAGTTTGTCTATATAATAAATCCGGTAGGGTGCGTTAGGCGCTTACTAGAAACTACGGTTGAGCTGTCAAATATTATTGCGCCGTAACGCACCGTTGAACAGTCCGGTAGTAGACCGACAAATCTGCCATTTTTTTTATTTTACCATTGTGATATGTATGACCTTGGATAGGCGGTGCGTTAATGAAATGTAACGCACCCTACTGGACCGACACACCTAAAATAGTGCATTAGCTTTTTTCGTCTCGCACCCCATCTCCCCATCTCCCCATCACCCCATCCCCCCATTTTCTAATGCACAAAATTTGCTGTGTCAGTCTACTACTAGCGTGTCAAGCTTGAAAATGTGGGTTAAAAAACCTAACCCCCCAACCCCGTTCCCTACTAGCTTTGGGGTGATTTATCCCCTCTCCTCGCAGGAGACGGATTGGGGGAGAGGTCTTCGCTCGTTGCTCGCTCTTAACCCACAATTTTAGTCTAGACACGCCACTAACTACAAGAACTACTAATAGGGATTTTACTTAGTTGCAACAGAGAATTCAAGGCAGGGTACTCCTACCACATTACAACGCCGTGTAATACCAAAGATTGAAACTGTACGCCTTGTGCTAGAAGAAGGAATTTAAAGGTAAAATTATACAATCTTGTCAACCAATAAATTTTAAATTTTTGTTAATTACAAAAAAAACATAAAGTTAATTGATAGTTCAAGACAACTATGTACACTACAATCAGATTGCTGATTAGGAAGTACCGAATTATTGAGAATAAAACTGTTAAGTTGCTGAATCAGAAGTTTTCAGAAGTTTCTCTCTAACTAGATTTAAGATATCTATATCTTAAAAAAAGGTAAAAAATCTTTCATAATCATCTTATTCGCAAACCTTACAATTGAGATTAATTCAATATGAAAAAGCTTAACTTCCTCCTAAAAGTTACCTTGGTATTTTTATTTGCTTGTGTTATTTCCTTTAATCTTGTTGTCGATCGAGCTATGGCAACAGGAAATTTTAGTCAAACTTGTGCAGACATAGAACTCAATGGTTCATCACTCTCAGCAGACTGCCGAAAAATTAATGGTGGGTATGAAAATACTACTATTAACCTAGATTATTACATCGGGAACTTAGATGGTACATTATCTTGGGGGGATCATTTGTTTTCCCGAACTTGTAAAGAGATCTATCTAGGACAGTTACTCAGTAACCGCGAATATGTAATCAATGCTAAATGTGAAAAACGTGATGGCTATACTTATGAAGCAACAGAGATTAATTTAGACGATCACATTGCTAATATTGACGGAGTTTTAGAATACGAATAATTCTGAGATTATTATCATTTCTAGGTAGTGGTGTACAAGTAGTGATTTTTGTAGTTTTGTTTCTGATAGTGAAAGGGATTTATTTATAAATATCACTACATCTACAGAACTACCCTTGTTTGTAGTTGAGCTTTAGCCCTCCACAATATAGTATAGGGCTAAAGCCCAACTACAAGCCTAATTATAAGTGTTTTACCGAAAATGATATAACTTCTGAATTCGTATAGGGGCGGGGGCGAGTTCATCTGAATAATTGGTAACACCATTAATTTAACGCGGAACCCGCCCCTACCATTCCAACATTTTGAGATTTGATATAACTTCTAAATTCTGAATTCTAAATTCTAAATTCTAAATTATCCTACCGACTCCAATCTTCCACCTCATACAAAAAACGAGTTTCACCAATCAATTTACGATTCACTGAGGTACTCTGCACAAATACCACATATTTCTCCAAATTATTAGGTTTTATTCGCACCGTCGCACCATGAGGCAAACCCAACATTTCCCGTGCAGCTTCTCCTTCAAACATATCTCCCGTTGCCCGATCCATTAAAATAATTTCCTTTTTTCCCTGAATAGTTTCTGTCTTTGTAAATTCATAAAAACCACGCCCTTTATTAAAAGTTAAACCATTTTCTTCCACAAAACTTTTAATCGGTTTATTCTCATCTACCTCTAAAACTTGGAACCTTCCCGGCACAACTGCTCGTAAATCTGCGGACTCATAAACAGTCGTTTCTTCCCGGTTTAACATAGTATTAAAAATCTTACTTAAACCACGACTCATCCGCTTATTTTCAATAACTTCCTGTTCATAATTTTGCAATTGTTCATCGGAATATTGTTGATAACAAACTGCTAAAAATAAATCGTTAATATAAGCAAATTGATCTAAATCTACATGAAAACCACCAGATTTTTCTGCCAATTCATGATAAAATTTTGTGGCATGACGACGGTTTAATGCTTGAACTCCATATACTGCTATTGCCATATCTGATAATTTATTCAGCTCTTCTCGCCAATTTAACCTTTGGGGATTTTGAGCTGGTGGGTGAGGAATATCATCTCCAATTAATACTAAAGATTTAGTCGCCCCAGTCGTCCAATTCAAAGATTGAGCTTCATGTAATACTAATTCATAACATTCCGGCGCATCTCCTCCACCTGTTCTTTCTACCTTTTCTACAAAATTACAAATACTATCTATATCTTGAGATAATTCTAAATGTTTAGTCACATAAGTAGAGCCGCGATCGCAATAATCTCCATGAGCAATTATTCCAATCCGAATACCGGGAATTTCTGATATTAATCGAGTTACTGTACTTTTAATTTTTCGACGTACCTGAGTTAGACAGGGATACATACTGCCAGTCGTGTCAAAACTGAAAACTACTTCTATATTATTAGTCATATTTTTTTCTCCGATTTTTGACAAAAATTCTACAAAAAATTCCTCGGTTTCAGCCTATAAATTAGCTGCCACCAGTCATTTCAGTTATCAGATAAATTATTTTGTTTTGAAACCTTTTTTTACTTCCTATATATATAGTTTAGCCAATGTTGAATAAAACGTCAATAGAATACAGAAAAAAAATTAACCGTAGGGGTTTGGTCTCCAAACCCTAAGTTAATTGAACATTACAGCAGTTTTCATTTTAGTAGGGACGTTCCATGGAACGTCTCTACAAGGGTTGTGGTTTTGACCGTGTGGTTCATTAGCTAAAAACCTCGGTGGTGGAGCATTGTAATAGTGGTCTATTGTAATTATTTTGGTCAAGGGAACAGTGGGAGCATCTTGCTCCCTTATACCAACTCAATAAAATAATGTTACAAATGAGAAACTATAAATCCTTGCCAGGTATAGATTTTTTTATAGCAGCTATTTTTCAAATTGGTATTATACCAATTTCATCAAATATTGCTACAGTGACTTTTTTCTTAGGAGTCAGGAGTCAGGAGTCAGGAGGTAAGAATTTATAATATTTATTTTTTCTGAGGGTTAAACCGTTTTTTAATTGACTAAAAATAGTTTTATAACTTAGATGAATTGTTTTTTCCGAAACTGATAATTTTATTTATTCCTCTACGTTAGCAGCAAATTTACTAACACTTTTGTCACCATTTTATTGTAACTCTCTTTTTTGAATTTGGTATTACATGGAAAGTCAAATAAAAATATCAAACACTAGCAAAGGTTTGTTGGGTTTCATCCCTCAACCCAACCTACAATAATTTTAAAATCAATAATTGCTCAAGAGGACAAAATAATTGACAGAAGAACGTGCCTATTGGTTAGCATGGGCAAAAATTAGCGGTATAGGTCCAATTGCCCTACAAAAACTCAAACAACAATTCGACACCCTAGCTATAGCTTGGACAGCAACTCCGGCAGAATTAGGCCATATATCAGGATTTGGCCGTCACAAAGTAGAGAAAATAGTCGAAGAGCGATCGCGTATCAACCCAGAAGAACTCCTCAAACAACACATTGAGAAAAATCCTAATTTTTGGACACCAGCAGACCCAGACTATCCCCGTCTCCTGCAAGAAATTCCTACACCTCCGCCTCTGCTATATTATCGAGGTATAGTAGACTCCGAAGAAATACTAGGTATTACTCCCACAGTAGGAATAGTTGGTACCAGACACCCTTCGGAATATGGTCGTCGTTGGACTCGGAAAATAAGTTCAATTTTAGCAAAAAGTGGGTTTACAATTGTTTCGGGATTAGCAGCAGGAATTGACACGGAAGCTCATAGTGCTTGTCTAGAAGTAGGTGGTAGGACTATTGCTGTGTTTGGAAATGGGGTTGATATGGTTTATCCTAGGGAAAATAAAAGTTTAGCTGAACAAGTCGTTAAACAGGGATTAGCTGTTAGTGAATATCCGGCGGGAACTAAACCAAATTCTAAACATTTTCCACAACGTAATAGAATTATTGCGGGATTAAGTAGAGCAGTTTTAATAATGGAAGCTCCGCAAAAATCTGGTGCTTTAATTACAGCAGATATGGCAAATGAATTTTGTCGAGATGTTTATGTTTTACCCGCTCGTTTAGATGACGAAAAATCTTATGGTTGTTTACAGTTAATCAATAAAGGTGCAGAGGTAATTCCGATTACTATTGATAGATTATTAGAAATGTTAGGAGCAATGCCACCTTTAGATATTGATGTGGGAGAATCTTCGGAACAGTTATCTTTATTTGAGGATAAAAAACAAACTTCTATGCCAGATTTAGAACCCATGTTAGCTGAGATTTTTCAACATATTTCTAGTGAACCTATTCTGTTAGATTTAATTATTCAAAAAACAGGTTTATCATCAGGGGAAGTTTCGAGTTCTCTCCTACAATTAGAATTATTAGGATTAGTAACTCAATTACCAGGAATGCATTATCAAAAGAATTAATAATTAGTAAGCAAATAGCTCCCAGCTCCCAGCTATTAGTTAATATCAAATCCTCCTGCAATAAAAGTGTTATAAGAAACCGGGTTTATGGAAGGTATATGTTAGTATGGTGGGGCATTTAATATAAACCCGGTTTCTATGGTTTTTCAACTAATACTACTGGATTTAATATAATTTATCCGAGATATTTACTATTCTTAATTCCTTCTCAAGGCAAGTGGCTTTTTGGGTAGAAAAATCAAGGGACAATTCTGACCCAAAAATCAGGTCAATAGCCTCCCCTTTCAAGAGGATGAAAAAAATAAACTTCAGTATTTCAATCCCAATGGTTCACCTAGAGGTACTGATAACTGATAACTGAAATGACTGCTACCTCCTCTATAATTCCCCTAACTCTTAACTCCTAACTCCTAACTCCTGACTCCTGACTCCTAGTTTCTTTCTTAATATGTTAAATCTAAAATTATTACTATATTTTCCCTTCTTCCTTCTTTCTTTCTCCTTCTTCCTTCGACCTGCAATTGCTAAACCTGAAGTTATTTTTCCCACCTGTCCGAGAAGTTCAATTTCTGAACTACCTCAACCTCCTCTATCTCAAACTAAACCAAGCATTCCTAGTCTGTGGTTAACTCAAGATTTCTTTGGTGGTGAACTTCTTCAAACTTGGTTTATTAATCCCGATGATACATGGGTAATTTTAGTAGTAAATCAATTAACTTGGCAAAGGCAAGAATATATGGATATTTATAAATTTATCAATCATTTTGGCAGCGTAGCCAGAGAATATGGTTATAATTTACAAATATGCCAACCCCGTCAAAAAAAACCAATTGCAGCTTATTTTTGTGACTTTGAAACTGCTCCATTAAACTGTCATGTAGAAATTCAATCTAGATTCGGTAGAAGTTTTTTTAATATACCAAAACAATTTCCATTTCCCTCCATTAAATAGTAAATATTAGCCACACAAAGTTATATAAAATACTTTAATGTTTACCACCAAAGACTGATAGGACGATGGGGAGATTGGGAGATTGGGAGATGGGTAGATTGGGAGATTCGTAAGTAGCACAATTTTTTGTATTTCATAGCTACTTTTTTCGAGAACTATTCACCAGCATTTAATGTCAAATAATTTTAATCCGCTATAATTAATACGATCATAAATACCAACGGAAAATAAATACAAGTGCTGACCAATAAATCATATCATATTCAGTTAGAGATTGTTTGTAAAGGAAATATAAAAAGGAGATAGGGAACAGGGAACAGGGAACAGGGAACAGGGAACAGGGAATAGGGAATAGGGAATAGGGAATAAGGAGGAAGAAATCAAGACAAATATTTGTCGCTTAAAAATCTAGGAATATATGTACTGAATACTTCTCTACCTACCAAATTTCAATCTCTTGAAGTATTACCGCTTTTAGATTTTAGTCACTCGCATGTTCTCTTAATACTTATTTTACAAACAGTCTCTTAAATAGTTATAATCAAAGCTCGTAGTAGGGCTAAAGCCCTAAGATAGATATTTAATATCACTTTTAAAAAAGAATGCTACAAAAATCTACATCTCGCTCGGATATGCTGAAAAATGGCTGCTCCAATTCATTTTAGATAGCTATCTCTATCATTTTCCCCTTTTTATTAAATATTTATCCCTTCTCTCCTAGATAACTAAAGCCTTATCTCCTAGATAACTAAAGCCTTATCTCCTAGATAACTAAAGCCTTCTTTCTTCTTCCTTACTTCTACCATTTGTAACAAACATTTATCACGCTTGGTATAATGGGCTAAAGCCCTACTACAAACAAAAACTTTTTTTATCACTTATTATTAATAAGGTCTCAAAACCTTCCCTTTCAAGGGGATAAAAAAGGAAATTTCGGATTTTTTGGCCTCCCTATTACTGGAGCTACTGTTTCAATATGAGACATGAAAAAAACAGTTCCTCCCCTGGAGGTTAACTGATAACTAATAACTGATAACTGAAATGACTGCTAATCAACAAAATATCCGTAAACCTTATGACGGTTGGTCATTAGATGACCGTGACCCAGAAATAATTAAGTCAATGATGCCATTGTGGGAATGGTTTTATCGCTATTACTTTCGCGTCCAAACAGATGGTTGGCATCATATTCCTGATGAGAAAATTCTGATAGTTGGCTCTCATAATGGCGGTTTACCAGCTCCAGATATGCATATGTGTATGTATGACTGGTTTAAGAGGTTTGGTCCAGAACGTTTGGTTTATGGACTAATGCACCAAAATGCCTGGTCAGCTTTCCCCAGTACACCCTTAGCAGTACAATGTGGAGCGGTTAGAGCACATCCAAAAATGGCGATCGCCGCCTTTGAAAGAAATGCTTCTGTAGCTGTTTATCCTGGTGGGGGTCCTGATGTTTTTCGTCCCTATTCTATGCGAGATAAAATCTATTTTGCCGGACGAAAAGGCTTTATTAAGTTAGCTTTGCGTGAAGAAGTTCCTATTGTACCGATGATTTCTAATGGTGCCCATGATACTTTAATCATACTGGCAGATTTTTATGAACAAGTAAAACAACTCCATGAGTGGGGAATGCCTTGGTTATTTAATGTTGACCCAGAAGTATTTCCTATATATATAGGTTGGCCTTGGGGATTAGCTATTGGGCCTTTGCCTAATTTCCCCTTTCCAGTACAGATCCATACCAGGGTTTGTCCTCCCATTGTATTTGAACGTTATGGACGTAAGGCAGCTAGCGATCGCGCTTATGTTGATGCTTGTTATCAAAAAGTCCTCACCCAAATGCAGCAAGAATTAGACAAATTAATATTATCGACTTCGTAGGGAGTAGGGAAGTGGGGGAGTTGGGGAGTTTTGACCTAGTTTACAATTTACGTTAGAAAGCAGTATTGTACCATAATTATCTCCAATAACAACGTAGTGAAATTTGTCAAACTACTCTTAAGGTACTGAAATATTTGAATACTCATGCCTTTAGGCCAGGGAGGATGTCAACTACCCTGGCATTATCATTGTCGGAGTGGGATCGCCCCTCTAGGAAAGAAAACTTTTTGATTGATTGAAGCGGGAAGACATAAGCTATGGTATTTTTGTCATGGGTGGGTAATCCGAGACATTAAATATAAAAATGGACGTGGAGCGGAGTGTAACCTTCCCCTATCCACTTCCAGGAGGGGACCTAAAGGGGTGTGCAGCACCCAATGAAACAACCCTCCCAAGAGCTATGGCCGAGTAATAATTTCTGCGCCTGCCTCTTGTTTCCTGCCAAGGATATGCCCTAATAGAGTAGCTTTTTAGCACTGGGTAAAGAATTGAAAAAATTAAGGCTAATAGGCTGCAACCCTTATATACTCATCGTTCAGGAGTAAAAAAAATGTTGGAGGTATTAAACTAAATGATGAAAATGATGCAGAAGCATAATTTGACGATCAAGAAGCTAGCAACTATATTTGTTGTACTTATTGCCATCCTGTCCATGGGAGTAGTTCCATCCGCTCAGGCCTGTACCCGGTTACTCTACCAACAAACTATTGATAGTAAACCAATTACTGGGCGTAGTATGGACTGGTTTGAGTTCCCTGATACTAAACTCTGGTTCTTTGAAAAAGGCATACAG
The DNA here is from genome assembly GCF_050015995.1 of Dapis brunnea BLCC-M229. Lineage (NCBI taxonomy): Bacteria > Bacillati > Cyanobacteriota > Cyanophyceae > Oscillatoriales > Microcoleaceae > Dapis > Dapis brunnea. The sequence goes on from NZ_JBNHEP010000001.1 coordinate 18,382, forward strand.
CGTAATGGTAAGGCTGGTGACAACTCAGTCGAATGGAAATCAAAGTATGACAGTATCGTTAACGCCAGCTATGACCTCGCCATGGTTGACGGTATAAACGATCAAGGTCTCGTTGTCAATCTCCTCGTTTTGGCAAGCACGAACTACGGTCAGCCTGGAGGAAATAAGAAAAATATCTCCCTTGGAGGCTGGGGTCAATATGTCCTTGATAATTATAAAAATGTTGATGAGACAGTTGCGTGCCTGACAAAAAATATACCCTCCTCCAAGAAAGAACTAGGCAAGGCAACAACATGCCCCACAGGAGTCAAAGATACACCCCTCCATATTGTCACAGCGAACCTTGGTCAGCTCAAAGATGCTGGTGTGATCGGCGATATACCCTTATCTAATGATTTCAATCTTTCACTTCACATGGCGCTCTCAGATAAAACTGGGAATTCAGCCATCTTAGAATACGTTGAAGGTAAACTAGTAGTCCATCAAAACAAAGATTACGATGTGCTGACGAATGACCCAATCTTTGAGGAACAGCGTGCCATCAATACCTATTGGTATAACTTATACAAACCTCAGATTTTGTGTGAAGGGTTAGCTGGTTTGAGTCAATCTATACCTGTGCCTCCTGTAGGGTTTCTGCCAGGCAGCACCAATGCCTCAGATCGGTTTGTTCGGGCTAAATATTACTTGGATAAAATGGAGGAACCGAATCAGGAGAAGATTGCATCTATGATTATACAGCAGTGCGGTAAGCCTTTAGATTCTACTCCTCCGCCTTCTGGTGCTCCGATTTATGATACTTCTCCGAAGGCTGCCGCTCCCTTATCTGATGACGAAGCTCGAAGGAATGAGTTAGCTGGAGTGCTTGGCATCGTCCGCAACGCCTCTGATCCCATTGGTTTGGCTATTACTCCTGACCTCAGTAATCCCGCTGACTTGCCGGCTATTATTGCCAGACTTGGCACTACCCAATGGCGGACTGTTTCAAACCAAGACGAAGATGATTTAAGCTACTATTTTGAATACACCAGGAGTCCGAATGTTATCTGGGCTAGTATGAAAGACCTGCAAGAATCAACAATAGATCCAGAGAAAAAAGCGAAGGTTCTTGAAAGCAGTAAGATCGATCTGGGGAGTGGTAAGAACAAAGGCCTTGATCATGTGGTTTTGGTAGGCAATGTGTCAGATCAGTTCAAGGACAAAATACCATTCGACTGGAATATCTGCACCATAAATACGACAGCGCCTGAATGTCAAACAAATTAGTAATAGTCTAGTGGAATTCTCAATCTTGTAACTTGGCTAAGGGGGCGACTTTCGCCCCCTAGCTTTTAGCTACCTTGTCACCCCTCGATAAAATGAAAATTCTCTTGGAAAATCCTCAGAAACATTTTGCCAAGTAGAGTAGGGTTTTCGTTTAGGTAGACTACAGTAGTAGGGGCGTTTCATGTCGCGCAGCGAAATGGCCATTCGCCCCTACAAAGTTTTGGTTATGATGACGTGGTTAATCAATCTGAAAAGCGCTGTAATATGGATATTCTATTAAATAGGAACTTAAAAATTCATCCTATTCAAATCCTTTTTTTCTCCTGACTCCTGAGTTGTGACAGAGACAGCGATAAGATAACTAATTACCCAGGAATTCTATGACCTCTGAACTTCAGCTATAACCGACTCGCGACGCCCGTAACTGCCCACAAGCTGCATCAGCTTCTAAACCACGGGAATAACGAACGCTAACTGCAATATTTTGGTCCTCCAGAGCATTAACAAAACTTTTTATCTGTTCCTCAGTAGGTCGTTGATAATCAACTTCACTAATAGGGTTATAGGGAATTAAATTAACATGACACTGATAACCGCGCAGATTTTTCGCTAATTCTCTAGCATGGTCTGGCAAGTCATTAAAACCTGCTAACAAAATATATTCAAAGCTAATTCTGCGTTTTGTGACCTTGACATATTCACGACATTCTGCTATCAAATCTTTTAAAGGATAGGATTTAGCACTCGGAACTAAATGTTCCCGCAATCTTTGATTAGAAGCATGAAGACTAATAGCAAGAGTAACTTGCAATTTGTGTTGAGCTAATTGTCGGATGCGATCGCGAATTCCTACAGTTGAGATAGTTATGGAACGTTGCCCAATACCCACATCTTGATTCAGAGACCTAACTGCAGCTAACACATTTTTAGTATTCAGCAGAGGTTCCCCCATTCCCATAAACACAATATGACTAACCCGTCGCTCAAAATCTTCTTGCACCGTTAGTACCTGGTCGATAATTTCGTATGCTTCTAGGTTACGGGTAAAACCACCCTTACCAGTAGCGCAAAAATCACACGCCATTGGGCAACCAACCTGAGACGAGACACAAACAGTTAAGCGTTTATAGCTAGGAATACCAACAGTTTCAATGATGTTGCCATCTGATAGTTGTAGCAAATATTTAACTGTGCCATCTGGAGCAACAGAGCGATGATGTATTACAGAGCGACCAATAGGAAAATCAGCTATTTCCTCACGCCATTGTTTGGAAAATACAGTGATATCTGCAAGAGACCTAGCCCCTTTTTGATAAATCCATTGATATAGTTGTTTACCTCGATAAGCAGGTTGCCCTTGTTGTTGCACCCACTCTGTTAATTCAGCTAAGGATAAACCGAGGAGAGGAGTTTGAGTTGGAGTAATTAAAGATTGAGTCATACTGTTTCACCGAAGTTAAAAGTTAAAAGTCAAAAGTAAGATTTTATAGTCTCAAAACTTTGAGGGTATAGTAATTTCAGGAAATTATTTCACATCTAAAATTTGAAACTATAGCAATTCCCATAGTTATTAGGTACATTTACGATCCCCCTAAATCCCCCTTAAAAAGGAGGACTTTGAAGAATCCCGCCTTTTTAAGGGACAGGGGGCAATCTAAAAGTGTACCTCATAGATTAAAGAACTGCTATATTTGTAACATTCTTTTTTCAAATTGGTATCATTGGCGATCAAGATATTGTTATAAATAATTTGTGTATTAACAGAGAATTTTGCCTAAGTCCTGATAATGACTCACCAGACACGATATTTTAATAAAGTTATGATAGAACCCTTGCCTTACAAAGGGGGGTTGGGGGGATATAACTTTTCATATTTTTAACAAATTTAGTATTACATATTATTAGAATCATTTGCTGTTGCAGTGTATTCGCAAAAAATATTGAGTCCAATTTTGAGAATGTATAAAACAATGATAGTAGCGATCGCCGGATCGATAGGCAACCCTGAAATTGTCACCATAGAAACTATTAATCCTGTTAATAAGGGAGCGCTGCCTGGATTTTTGCTATATTCTTTAAATTGGGCACGAAAACCTTCATCACCACAAAGCTCTTGACGGAGTACCTCAAGGGTAACTTTCCAGAAAGATTTACCATTAGAAATAAAGGGGCCTTTTTCTGATAGGGAATTTTTTTCATGCCAAAGTTCATCAAAGGTAGTGTCAAGTTTGCCGTTGTTTTTTTGTAAGATTGCTAGTGCTTCTTGTGCGGGGTTATAGTCTTGCAATAACTGTAATTTTTCCTTAATTTCAGCCGAAGTTAATTGAGTTTCCATATTTTTTTCTCCATTTAATTTTCTCCAGTCATCCAGACTAGATCGCCCAAAATTCGATCTACCGGTGGCAATAAATATACATTGAGGTCTATGGTTAAAACTGATTCAACTAGCTGCATAAACTGCCATTGAATCCCATTACTAACACTACCATAAATTTTGGGAATAGGAGAATTTTGCATTTCATTAAACCGTTGAGCAGCAACCATCTCTGCCATACATTGACCAAACCCTGTTTTCAGATCGGTCTTCTTCGCTTCTACTACCACAACTGCTGGAGCTTCAATTTCTAGAACTTGTGTTGAGCGAGTTAGCAAAAAATCGCACTTCCCATTTAAACCTACTGACTTATCAACTTTAAATTTTTCTCCAGAAAATAGACTAACTTTTCGATCTAACTGTCGTCTTACTTCTAAAAGTACTGGGTAAATAATACCTTCCGAACGTGCTTTTTCACTGCCAGATGTAGCGACAATAGGTAAGGTTTCTTGAAGATAGTCAGAGAGGGTAGGGGAAGGAGCGATCGCTTCTACTTCTGGCAAAAAGCGATCGCCTTCAACTACTTTTAGATTAAAAGCTGTTTTAACGCTGCTAATGGTGTTAAACTGACTGTAAGACATAGAATAACTTCCAGATAATCGACTTTATAGTAAGGCGTCTAGATTGATTTTGTAGGTAAATTTCATAAATTAAGACCTCTCCCCCAACCCCTCTCCTGCAAGGAGAGGGGCGACTATTCTCCCCCCTCCCTCCTCCTCCCCCCTTTCAAAGGGGGGTAAGGGGGGGATAGTTCTGGGGTTGGGGGGTTAGGTTTCTTCTCCACAAAATTACTTTAATTTTACACTGAATCATTTAACTCTTGAATCAACAAATTAGGAGGAATAATTCGGGGATTAACAACCGGAAAATCCTGAGTATTTCTAGTAACAATAGCATCTAATTGATTAATCAAAGCGGTACTGTATTGAATAGCATCTTCCAAGTCGCTAAAATTATAATTTAGTGCAGTTTCTATTATTTCCTGATTAACAGTAGCAATTTTACAGTATGTAAGCAACCATGTTAAATAGTTTTTTGCCCATTCTTTGCTTCTTCCTTTACCAACAATATAATAGATATCGCTAAACGTTGAGGCAGAAATATAACCTTCAATTTGCCCTTGTTCAACTAGCAATAAAATTTCTCTGCTGGCATCAACATAAGGCTGACGTTCAAGAGCAGCATCTACAATAATATTGGTATCTAAAAGTATTTTCATAGATTATGTTTTTCCTTTAAATATTCCCATTTGGCAACATCGGGGTCAAAGTCTGGGGGGACTGGTGGAGCAGTTGCTAATAATTCTGTGAGAGATTTTACTGCTGGTAAATGTTGGTGTTTTGGGGTTTGTGGTTGTGTTTCAGTAATATTCTCTGGTGCTGCAACTGGTTGTAAAATAATTACTTCTACCTCTCCTGGTGACAGATTAATAGGTTCGTTAATAACTAAATTACCTGAATTATCAATTTTGGCTTTGAGTTTGTATGCTTGCATATTTATTGACTTTTTTTTCGGAACATAATATTAGACCTAATGATATGATACAGTATTTTTGTTATAATGAGAAAATAATTGATAAAAATATATCTCTAAATGAGGTGATTATGTCTGTAGAATTACAACGGCGACAATTTACTGTTGAAGAATATCATCAAATGGCTGAAGCAGGTATTCTTAACGAAGATGACAGAGTAGAATTAATAGCAGGAGAAATTGTTAAAATGTCACCTATTGGTTTGCGTCATGCTGCTTGTGTTAATCGCATTGCAAAATTATTTTTTCGGCATTTTCTTGAGAGGGCAATTATTCACATTCAAAATCCAATACGGTTAAATAATCAGAATGAATTACAACCAGATTTATCTTTATTACAAGAGCGTGATGATTTTTATGAAGGTAAATATCCTCAACCAGAAGATATATTATTATTGGTAGAAGTTGCAGATTCAAGTATTAAGTATGACCGATAAATTAAGATGCCTTTGTATGCTAAAAATGGAATTTCTGAGGTTTGGTTGATAGATATTAATCAACAATTAGTGGAAGTTTATCGACAACCTAAAGGGAATATTTATCAGAATATACAGCAGTTTTTTCGGGGAGATAATTTAACTGTTAAAGCTTTTGATGATATTAATTTAACTGCCGATGAAATTTTAGGATAAGTTACTTCTTATTCAATCTGTGTATCCGTGGCAAAATCTGTGTCTTACTTGCTTGTTGATGAAATTTCGGATTAGTAATTTATTGAAGTTTTTTTATGAATATTAAGCCTACTCCCGAACAGGAAAAGTTTATTGAAGTACAGGTTAATAGTGAAAAATTTGTAACTTTTGAAGAGGCAATTGATAAAGCTCTGAAGTTGTTAGAATATCAACAATGGATAGAAGAAACAGGGGAAAAGATTGATGCTGATTTTGCAGAATTAGATAGAGGAGAAGGATTAGATGGTGAAGTGGTAATAATGGAGATTTTGAATAGATTTAAAGCATAGTTTAGTAGGGTGTGTTTCGCTACGCGACATGAAAAGCGCAGCGTAACGCACCGAAACATCTTAGAATAGGCGGTGCGTTACATTTCATTAACGCACCCTACCGGACTCATTGTTATTATTCTCCATTTGTGTATATTCCATCAATGCTTTGAAATTTTCTTCCTTTGCTGTGCGGATAGCTGAAAAAATTTCTTCTGGGCAATCATCTCCTGTTACCTCTCGCCAAATTCTACATAATTTATGTTCTCCTAATTCACCCCTCCATAAATTAAGAATTAACAAGCATTTTATCAGTATTTTAGGTCTATTGTTCAAAAATCTTAATCTTAACATCATCAGTATTCGCCCCAAAGCATCTATATCGTAAAAAGCTCTATCTTCAAAATTATGTTCGCGGTCAATTTCTAAAGCCTGAATATGAACTTTCATTGCTTCTTCCCAATTGTTCTGTAATTCTAAGGTTTCACCCAATTGATTTAGTGTTATAGATGCTCTACGCCAATTTTTCCCAGATATCAAAGCTGTAAATGCTTTTTGGAAATAGGTGCTTGCTTCCTGAAACTGTTGTTGCTCCCGCGCTATTACACCTAAGCTGTAATAATCATTAACAGCTTTATAGAAATCTCCCATACCTTCAAAAATCTTCAGAGATTTTTGGTAATAAGCCTTTGCTTCCTCAAATTGTTCTTGCTCTTGTGCTAGGGAACCTAAGTTGTTATAGACATTAGCAGCATTGGAGAAATCTCTCATGTCTTCAAAAATCTTCAGAGATTTTTGGTAGTAACTCTTTGCCTCCTCAAATTGTTGTTGTTCTGATGCTACTGAACCCAGTCGATAATACTCACGAGCAGCATGATAAAAATCATCTGCGTCTTCATAAATTTGGAGAGCTTTTTGGAAATAGGCAATTGCTTCCTCAAACTGTTCTTGCTCTTGTGAAATTTCACCTAATTGTTCATATTCTCTGGCAGCTTGATAGAAATCCCCCGCGTCTTCAAAAATCTGAAGAGCTTTTTGGTAATAGGTAATAGCTTTGGTAAAGTGCCGTTGCTCCTGTGCTAACAGACCTAATTCATGATATTCGGAAGCAGCTTGGTAAAAATCCCCTGCATCTTTATAAATCTGAAGAGCTTCTTGGAAATAGTCACTTGCTTCCTCAAACTGCCTTTGCTCAAATACCACTATACCTAAATGATGATATTCGGAAGCAGCGTGGTAGAAATCCCCCGCATTTTCATAAATCTGGAGAGCTTTTTGGTAATAAACCTTTGCCTCTTCAAATTGCCTTTGCTCCTCTGCAACTCGACCAAATTGGTGATATTCTTTAGCTACTTTGTGGAAATCTTCTATGTCTTCAAAAATCTGGAGAGCTTTTTGGTAATAAGCTTTTGCCTCCTCAAATTGCCTTTGCTTCTGTGCTAGTATACCGAGGTTGTGATAGTCATAAGCAGCGTGGTAGAAATCCCCCGTATCTTCAAAAATCTGGAGAGCTTTTTGGTAATAAGCTTTTGCCTCCTCAAACTGCCTTTGCTCATCTGCAAATAAACCTAGGTGGTGATAGTCCTGGGCTGACTTGCATAAACCACTTGCCTCTTTTATATCAATCTGCTTAACTAGCCTTTGTTGCAGTGACCTTAATTCTAATTGGCGACCATTGCGCTCGTATAGTTCCCAGAGGGAATCTAGAATGCTCAGGGCATCATCCCATTCCTGTTGCTGTTCTGCTAGTCGAAGATTTTGCAATAGATTTGGCTCTTCAAATTGCAACACAAATGTTGCTATATCAGCATTGTCAATTAGTTTTTGTTCATAGTAATCCACTAAATCTGCGTAAAAAAAAAGCAACTTTTTTTCTAGTTCACTAACCTCCTTTTCCCTATGAAACTTGTCAATCCTATGACGTAGATACCAGGGCAGAGTGGGATATATTTTATAGTAAGTTTCTCCCAAATACTCTATAATACCTGCTTCTACTGCTTCATTGAGAATATCTAACCAATCAGATGTTTGCAAGTTATCACCAAACACTGCCTGATATGCCTTTCCATTCTCATTATCAGGATTTTCAAATCCTCCCAGTAAATTAGCATTAACTCGCCCAGAAAAGAAACCCAAAAACAGCAAATGCCGACGCGCCTTATCAGACAATCTCTCAAAAGAATAATCCAACGAAACAGTCAAAGACTTATCTCTCCCCTCCCCCTCTGTACCTTCAAATTTATCCAACCCCTGCCGCAACCCATCAATCAACTGCTGCGGTGTCTCAGTTTTCAAATGTGGCAACACCACCCGCAACGACAACGGATGACCATCCAACAATCTCAACAACTCCAAATACTCTTCCGGCAACCCCTTCCGATCTACTCCCACCTGCTCCAAAATCTTACCTGCAAATTCCTGAGCATCCGACTGAGAAAGACCTTCCAATTTCAACAACCTGTAACCACATTCCAACCAACGCTCCTCACGGCGACTCGTAATCAAAACCCAAGATTTCCCATTCCGCAACTTTTGGAGAAAACCCTTCAACTCTTCCCGCTCTGCTTCCGGCAACAACCCTTCATTCCCGGCAGGAAACCCGGCAACAGGTTCAAAATTATCCCAAATCAGCAGACAAGGTTGAGTTTGCAAATATTTCAAAACTGCCGCCTGCTGTTTATCAAAAGCATACTGGGAAAACTTATCCCCCCAAACTGCCCTACCAACTTGGTTAACAACCTGACTCAACCCCGCACCAGACTCAAAAGAACTAAAAATTATCTTGCCAGCACGACCTTGAGTATCCGCCAACCACCGAGCAAAACCACAGACTAACTCAGTTTTGCCAACTCCGCCAACACCTTGCAACAACACAATATTATTTTGGCGAAACCCCCGCTCCAAACGCAAGATATCGTAGCTCCGACCCACAAAACCATAAGCTCCAGGTTCCGGCAAATCTACCAAATTAGTTATTTTCGGCTCCTCCAGAAATTCATCCAAGTCTGGAATATCCTCTGCAACCCTCGCCCTTGCCACAAACGGCGTGTAATTTTCCTGCTGATACAACACAGGCACCATCCAGTCAGCTAGAGGTAAATTACCTTTAACACTTGGTCGCTCCCGTTTATTCAACATTTCGCGACGCCCGGATGCCACCGCCCCATCGAGACTTGCACCATTCACCAAATCCTGATATAATCTGCCGATAAAATGTTTTGCACCTTCAGCATAAACACTATATGCCATTGCTACCACACCTTTAGCACCCAGAGAAACTAACTGGGTTGCCACAGAAGAAAAACTACCTCCTCCCTCTTGAGCAGACTTGCAAGCATTCAAAACAAAAATCGGCACATTGCAGTCATTCAAACTTTGAGCTATTTGGGCAGCAGTCACAATATCTGGCGCACCATTAGCTTTTTCAAATGCCAAAACCCCTTGCCCTTTGCTACCAAAGGAATGCTGAAAACCTTGACTCTTGGAGTCAAAGTCGCCATGTCCGTCAAAATGAACAATGTGGTAAAAACCTTTCTGAGCATTCAACTCCCGTTCCAACTGTTCAAAACTAGGAGGTCGTAATACTTTCAGATTAACCTGTTGTCGAATTGGTTGCAATGCTTCCAACATTGGGCGAGCAATAGTCTGAAAACCCACATCGCGATCGTAAGGTCTGGCAATAACCAACAAAATATTCAATTTATCTTGAGGCATTTCTGGCATTTCCCCTCGCACGGCAAAACTACCGAGACTGCGATACATTCCGGCGAGGGAGGGAGCCAGAAATTGGTAATCTGGGGAATAGAGCAACTCCCAAGGTAAATTCAAAACCATTGGGTCTTCGGAAGAAATAGCAATTTCACAAAATTCTAGTCTTTCTCTGGTAGCTTCCTGAAAAAATTCCCGTGTCTTTTCGTTGCTGCGAAATACCAACTCAAATAATTGTTGCCCCCATTCCTGCAACTTCGGTTCAATAATATTTTGTGCTTTATCAGGAAAAATGCCATAGGGAAATGCCAGATATTCTTCCAGATACCAACGCAAATCTGTCAGCGCTTGTTCGTCAAAAGGCTGATTAAAAGTGACACTAGGAGCAAAACGAGGATTAGCTTGTCCCCGTTGCCAAGAAAGTTGAATAGTGTCCTCTACATGGTTAATAACTAATCTATTTTTAGCCATATCTTTTTCCTGAGATTTTAACTATTAGGTTGATTCAAAATTATTACCTGCAATAATTTCTACATTTTCAATCAGTTATTTCCCTGTTAAATTGAAAAATTGATTTAATGGCCTGGGAGTTATTTTAGTAGTGGACTGACCGAAGAAATAAGGTCTCAAGCCTCCTCTTTCAAGGGGATAAAGAAGAAAATTTCCCATTTCAAGCCTCCCTATTACTGGAGGTAGTGCTGATAACTGATAACTGATAACTGATAACTGAAATGACACATCCAAAATAGTGCAATAGTAGGGGCGGGTTCTATTTCCAATTAACGAATTTAAACATCAGATAAAATAAACCCGCCCCAAAATCTAACACACAAAATTAGCTGTGTCAGTTAAGATAATTACGCTGATACCTGACAGCTAAATGTTTACATTCTGTTTAAGAATATTACTGATAAATTTGCCTTAATTGCTCAATAGTTTCTACAGTTTTGAAAGAAGCAATAATTGTCTCTAAAAGCTGAATATTTTCAATAATATTAATCTCTGAAAATATCTCTTTTCCTGATTCGCCAGACTTCAATTATAACCCTATTTCTATGACAGTACCATAGGGTCTCAACTTTCCTTTTTAAGGGGATGAAAAGAATAAACTTCAGTATTTCAAGCGGAATGCTTCAAAGGTTGGTGTTGATAACTGATAACTGAAATGACTGGAGGCAATTCCAATTAGGCGTTTACTGCTAATATCGACTTTTTTTGTCATTCTATAAGAGACTGTTTGTAAAATAAGTATTAAGAGAACATGCGAGTGACTAAAATCTAAAAGCGGTAATACTTCAAGAGATTGAAATTTGGTAGGTAGAGAAGTATTCAGTACATATATTCCTAGATTTTTAAGCGACAAATATTTGTCTTGATTTCTTCCTCCTTATTCCCTATTCCCTATTCCCTATTCCCTGTTCCCTGTTCCCTGTTCCCTGTTCCCTGTTCCCTATCTCCTTTTTATATTTCCTTTACAAACAATCTCTAAAGTCTAGTAATTTCTGTGTGTTGAAAATTATCATAATGGGCTGACACTTATGCAATGGTGCGTTACGACGGATTGTTAAATGCCTTTCACAGTCTAAATTTTAGCCGTCTAACGCACCCTACAAATTTGGCTAGTTTTGATTTTTGACTTTTGATTTCTGTGAAACGGTATTAGGATATTTGTCCTGACACTCTTAAGAAAAACAGTATATATTAATAATAGTAACAATTTAGACAAAAAACTTGACAATATCAAGTAATTTTGGTAATAACACCAGAGGATTGAACGAAATGGAATTAAATTTAAGTATCAACCAAGAAACATTAGAAGTTTTAGAATTAGGAATCACTGAATATTTTCAACGCTCTGAAGGTCAATGGCATTCGGAAAGACGTTACTACACTTTACCTGAAGGGAATACCCAAGAAATAGTTAGTCATTTAACAATAAAATTTTTAGAGCAAGGAAGTCCAGAACTTATTGAATTAGCTCAACTCCATGAGTTAGATAATCCTGAAACAGTAATGATTTGTGGTTCTCATATAAGTTGGGTTAGTCAGGATTCTGTATCAGAAAAGAAACAGTCTCAAGGTTCAACAGTATTCGGAGTAAAAGGTTCAATTTTGTATCGCGATCGCGGTTTTGCCACAAGTAACCCCATCATAGCTAAATATAAGCTATCTGACCCTAACACATTATGTCTCAGAACGGAGTACAATGGGTCTGTATTTGAAGAAGAAATTAAACAAATAGGCCATAAATACCGGACGAGACAAACTATTATTTCTCGTGCTGGCGAACAAAAAATGATTGGTCAATATTTAGAAAAACGTATTTTAAATAATTAGAAAAGGTGAAGCGACGAAATTTTTTAGTCGGAGCAACGGCAATAACCTTAGCTGAATTTTTAGCAGGATGTGAAACACAAGCAGATTTAAAAATTAAACTGTTAAAAAACACTATTCCTGCTCAAATGGTGTCAAAATTTCGAGGGGAATTAACATCTCCCCCTAAGTTAAGTTTTCAACCTCAAGAAAGCTTGAGTGAATTATTTTCTCTGCTGCAAAGTTGGCAGAGAAAACTTTTGTTAGAAAAACAGAATTTATCTACAAACAAAACAAAAAATATAGATATTCCTAATCTGGTGACTTTGGGAGATTATTGGTTAGCAAATGCTATTAAACAAGAATTAATTCAACCTCTTAATTCTGACGCTTTACAAAGGTGGAATAAATTACCGGAAAAATGGCAAGAATTAGTTAAACGGAATAATCAAGGTTATCTTGATACCCAAGGTAAAGTTTGGGCAGCACCTTATCAGTGGGGTACAACTTTAATTGCTTATCGAGTTGATAAGTTTAAAAATTTGGGATGGGAACCTACAGACTGGAGGGACCTATGGCGACCAGAATTGAAGGGTAATATTTCTTTGCTAAATCAAGCTAGAGAAGTTATTGGTTTAACTCTGAAAAAATTAGGTAAGTCCTACAATACTAAAAATATTGATGAGGTAGAGAATTTAAAGTCGGAACTGGTTAAACTAAATCAACAAGTTAAATTCTATAGTTCCGAGGATTATTTACAATCATTAATTATTGGAGATACTTGGTTAGCAGTTGGTTGGTCTAATGATATTTTACCATTGGTCAAAACACGTAAAGAAATTGCTGCTGTCGTGCCTCAGTCGGGAACAGCTTTATGGGGTAATTTATGGGTTAAACCTGCGGCTACTTCTGAGACTTCTTTAACAGAAAAATGGATTGATTTTTGTTGGCAACCCCAGATAGCTGAACAAATGTCAATACTAACCCAAATTACTTCTCCAATTCTACCAGGGATTAATCCAAATGAATTGACTTCGGAAATAAAAAATAATCCCTTACTATTACCTCCACAGGAAATTATTAAAAAAAGTGACTTTATCTATCCATTGGCAGATAGTACAATTGAACAGTATCGACAATTATGGAGAGAAATTCGTATGAATAGGGAGTAGGGAGTAGGGAATAGGGAGTAGGGGAAAAAATTTTAAGAGTGGGATAATTTATTTTGTTTTTGATTATTGAAAATTTCTTAAGACTTACGCAGAAACAGGGTTTATCAACTAAATTTCGCGATAAAAAAATGATTATTAGAGCAATAAATCTGGTTTCTTTTTTGGGGTGCTTAAACCCTGTTTATATTAGTAGTTTAAAAAAATTAAAAGTAATAATTGTATCTAGGGTTTGCTAAATAAATCTCAAAGCTTTTACAGATAAAATTTTTAGTATTTTGAGGTCTAAAAAATACCAGCTTTTGATACCAAAAAGCTGAAAAAGTTAGAATTTTAGGCAGACAATAACAGAAAAATCAAGGGAAAAATATATCCGACTACCTCTTCTATAATTCCCATTTCTTCTAACTTATAATACCAATTACCAAAAGTAATGCTATACTTAGGCGATACTTCAGCTATTAAGTAATTAATACAGATATAATAATTTTTTTGCTGATTTGAGTCATGCTGATTTGAGTCAATTTAATCTTAGTTATTATTATTTTTACTTCTCCCTCACTCCGTCATACTAATTTTATAAATGTTTGCTACAAATATTTAGGAGATTTTTTATGAGTAAGGAGTCAGGAGTAAGGAGTCATAATGAATGGTTTAAATACCATTTTTAGTTCGTAAATCATCTTTTTTATCAAAGGGGCATTTGCTGTAAAATCTTTTTCTCGCCCTTACTATTCGTAACATTATTTTTTAAAAATGGTATCACTCCCCTACTCCCCTACTCAAGAAACTGTAGAAAAGTTTTTGAGAAATGGTATAACTACTCCCTACAAAGAGCAAAAAGACTTTTTCAGCAAATCCTATCTAGTATTCATAGCAGTCAAAACATAGTTACAGCATATTTCGGGCAAATGACGTACAAGGTGAATGGTGAAAATATTGGAGTGCGGGCATCTTGGCCGCGATGGGTGTACCTCATAACTTCGGAAACTGCTGTAGCGATCGCTCTGTAGGAACGTTTCATCCAACTTCCCTAGTTTATGGTCTATTAATAAACATCTCCAAAAATCAATTATTATTCATAAACTATCAATTATTTCCCTCTACTCCCTACTCCCTACTCCCTACTCCCTACTCCCTAAAGTCAAACAATATTGCCTCTAAATTTTGCAAAGCATCTTCCAAATTATCATTCACCAATTGTATATCAAACTCTACAGCAGCCTCAAGTTCTTCAGTCGCACGTTTTAGACGTTTAGCGATCGCCTCTTCCGAATCTTGTCCCCTACCCCGTAATCTTTTTTCCAATTCAGTAGTCGAAGGTGGTAAAATAAATATCCGCAAAGCATCAGGAAAAGTCTTTTGAATTTGTCGCGCACCCTCTAGCTCAATTTCGAGTATCACCGATTTACCTTGTTTAATATTTTCAATCACCGGGATACTTGGTGTGCCATAAAAATTACCAGCATATTCTGCCCACTCTAATAATTCCTCAGTTTCAATCATCTGTTGAAATTTATCGCGGTCTACAAAAAAATAGCTCTTTCCCTCCACTTCCCCAGGTCTAGGCGAACGAGTAGTAACAGAAACAGATAAAACTAATTCTTGATGGCGTTCCAACAAAGAACTTAACAAAGTCCCCTTACCCACACCACTCGGTCCAGTTAAAACAATTAATTTACCACTTTGCATAATTTTCTATCATATAGCAGGGAACAGGGAACAGTTGGAAAAACATTTCCGTCCTCTAAGTTTCATCATCAATAATTGTCAAGAGCTAATTCTTTCTTGACTATAGTCCTAGGATCATTAATTACGATTAATAACAGATTCTGCAAAACCCAATATTAATCATTAAAACTTTAGTCATCTTTATGATTAAATATAAAGCGATGTGCTACTGTCTCAGGTTGAATTGAAGAAAGAATAACATGATTAGAATCTGTAATAATCACTGCTCTAGTACGCCGACCATAAGTAGCATCAATTAATTGGCCTCTTTCCCGTCCATCGTTAATAATTCGCTTGATGGGGGCTGATTCTGGACTAACAATTGCAACGACGCGATTAGCAGAAACTATATTACCGAAACCAATGTTAATTAACTGGATATCCATGACAGATTACAATCAAATACAATAAACCTGTACGACTAGATGTTGACATCCTCCCGACGCTGCTCTCACGAGACAGGGCTGGGTTCCCATGCATCAATCAAATAGACTAAGCTGAAAAACTGCGACTCTTGGGGTTAACGACTCATTGGAATCTGCTGACTTACAGCCAGTCTTACGCCTCCTCCTCGTCCGATAAATAATCGACCTTTGACCCTTCCCTCCGGGACGCTACGCGAACGGCGACTTCATCAAAAAACAATAATTGAACAGATATCATTTAAGTGCTAGGGGGTCAAAAGTGAAAAATCAAAGATTAAAAGCCATCTTTGACTAAGTTTTGAGATTGGTAAATCTCAAAGCTAAATCTATAGCGCTATAGTTT
>NZ_JBNHEP010000001.1:34283-72624 GCF_050015995.1 Dapis brunnea BLCC-M229
TGACTAAGTTTTGAGATTGGTAAATCTCAAAGCTAAATCTATAGCGCTATAGTTTTTATAGGCTATGCTTAAAGTTTAAAAACAAATATAATTAGACAATTATTCCTATTTATCAAAAATTGAGAAACTAAATTTAGATTTGGACAATTTTGGACGTTTAACTTGGAAATTTTGATTCTAAACTGACCGTGCAACCTGTTGATTATACAACTCTTATGGCTTCGTGTTCTGAACTCCGCGCCCAATGGCTGCCGGCCAGGTTAGAACAAGTATATCAGCGCGATCGCTTTACCATTGCCATAGCCCTCCGAACCATCAAGAAACGAGGTTGGCTGGATATTTCTTGGCATCCTCAAGCTGCCCGTATCTGTATTAGCGACCCTCCGCCTCGCATTCCTGATACATTTACCTTTAGTCAACAACTCAAACATCAGTTAGGTGGGTTAGCTTTAATAGATATTGCTGAAGTTTCACCTTGGGAAAGAGTTTTGGATTTTCAATTTGCTAAACGTCCTGGAGAAGCTCCTCTCTGGCATCTTTATGTAGAAGTTATGACTAAATATAGTAATGTTATTCTTACCACTGCTGATAATTTAGTTGTTACTTGTGCCCATCAAGTTAATAGTCAACAGTCTAGTCTTCGTCAAATTCAAACTGGTCAACCTTATGAACTTCCACCATCTCTAACTAATCCTATTCCTAACCTCCAAGAAACTCAACAGCAATGGCAAGAACGAATTAGTTTAATTCCTGGTTCATTATGGCGAAATGTAATTAAAAATTATCGTGGTTTGAGCAAGGCTTTAGTACAACCAATGATTGAAACTGCTGGTCTAGACTTGCAAAAATCTACAGATGACCTGACTTCTTTAGACTGGGAGAAATTATTTCTACTTTGGCAAAAATGGCTGGGAATTTTGGAAAAATTGGATTTTTATCCTAGTTGGACATCTACAGGGTACAGTGTAACAGGTTGGGGAGCAATAGAATATGTTAATACTGTCGGTGAATTAGTAAATAGCTATTATACTCAACAGCTTAATCAGCAAGAGTTTCGTCAACTACATCATCAAATTAGTCAAAAACTTAATAGTATTACGTCTAAGTTACAGCTAAAGGCCGATACTTTTACTGATCGTTTAAAGCAGTCCGATGGGGCAGAGTTGTTGCGATCGCAAGCCGATCTACTTATGGCCAATCTTCAAGAATGGCGATCGGGGATGAAAAATATCTCCCTTGCGGACTTTGAAACAGGGGAAGCTGTGGTCATCAAGTTAGACCCAGAAAAAAATGCTGTGCAGAATGCCCAAAGTATTTATAAAAAGCACCAAAAGTTGAAAAGGGCACGTATAGCAGTTGAGCCACTTTTGGCAGAAGTTCAAGCAGAAATTGATTATTTGGAACAAATAAACACTTTTTTGTCTCAGTTAGATAGTTACCGAAGTCCAGAAGATTTACAGACTTTGGAGGAAATTCGGGATGAGCTGATTCAACAAGGTTATCTTAACGCCCCAGAACATCATCACCAAGATAATAGAAAAGATACAGAATTTTATCGTTACCAAACTCCTGGTGGGTTGGAATTATTGGTAGGTCGTAATAACCGTCAAAATGACCTGTTGACTTTTAGAGTTGCGGGAGATTATGATTTATGGTTTCATACTCAGGAGATTCCTGGCAGTCATGTTTTGTTACGACTGGATGCTGGTGCAATACCTGATGAAGTTGACCTCCAGTTTGTTGCAGATATGAGTGCCTTTTATAGTCGTGCTCGTCAAAGTGAAGTAGTTCCAGTGATTTATACCAAACCTAAGTTTGTTTATAAACCCAAGGGAGCCAAACCTGGCATGGTTGTTTATAAACAGGAGCAGGTTTTGTGGGGCAAGCCACAAAGTGCTGAAGTCCACATCACACAGAAGTGATTTCTTGTGGGTGTGTTAACATCCTCCTCAGCCTCAAGGTGCGGATATTCCTACCGAGCGTGAGCTTCCTCGGTGGCTTAACATTTCATTGGCTACTGCTTTTCATGTAGCGCAGCGAAACTTGACGCTAGTCTTACGCTGGCGGCCACATCTGTTTTTTGTCTCAGACTGCACACCCGCGACTAATATATTTATTGCTGCATTTTCATCACGGTCGTGTTTTGCACCATAGTTAAGACATTCCCACTATCTAAGTGAAAGGTCTAACTTACCACCTTTAAACCCAAAATACGAAGAAGTTCGAGATGTTGGTTCCTAACGATTAATTACTCTGAAATTACGACCATATTTTTCTGCTTTTCGTTCCAAAAAAGTCGTAAATTTTCTCCATCCTAAATCACTAATACTTCTAGATAATTTACGATTTCTTGGCAAGCGTTCCCTTGCGACTATCGCCGTCGTGGGCTAGCGTCGCTTTTTAACCATGAAAGATATATTCAAATCTTCTAAAATAATTCTTTGGTTTTCACGAATTCTTGCAGACATAGGGAGTGACTGTAGAGATGTTTTCCCCCATAATACTTCTGGCCAGGAGGCAGATTCTCAAGAAAAAAAAATTCTCCTGAGTTTATCCTCGGTCTTCCCGACTTCCAGCAGTTCACGCAGCGTCTCCGTCAAGAAAAGGCTGTTAAATTTTTTTTAATAAATTTCTCAATAGTTTGTTACAATAAGTACATACAACAAAGTGAGACCTATAACCCGCTAAACGCTGCGAACTTGGGAATGCGTAGCTAAAGGTTAATCTCACAGAAGTAACAACGGAATATTTTAAGACCTAGGCCAGTTTTCCTAAACTGGTCTTTATTTTTTATTTAGGGCTGGCTGATTAACTATCAAAGCATTGACAGATCGAGGCAAGTACCTTTTTGGGTCGAAAAAGCTAAAAAAGTTAGCATTTTGGGCAGACAAGGGCAGAAAAATCAAGGGATAATTCTTCTGACTACCTCCTCTATAATTCCTATTTATCCTGACTCCTACTCTTATCAAAAGACTTTTTCCGCAAACTCTATTTATTTATTATACCACAAAAAAAGCTTTTTGTAACACGATATCATCTGTAGAGAAAAAATAGTATCAATAAAGACCGAAATAGTATCAATTATATCTCATTCAAGGGTTGTTAGTAACGTATGATAAATTATAAACCCCTATACCGAGAATTTTATTGGTAATAACTTATGTTACATAATAGTCCAATTGCACTTCAAGAACACAAACAATACAATCATCAAAATTACAGATATCTACCAGAACTGAATCTTGAGGCTGTCAACCAGGAGCTTGGCCAAGCAGATGCTCATACTTTGGTGAAGTGGGGATATGAAACTTTTGGGGAAGGTCTGATTATGAGTACCAGTTTTGGTATCCAGGCTGCTGTTATGTTGCATCTAGTTACAAGTATTGCGCCTAATATTCCTGTTGTCTGGGTTGATACAGGATACTTGCCAGCTGAAACCTATAGATTTGCTGAAGAGTTGACAGAACGACTTAAACTTAATCTGAAAGTATATCAGTCCCCTATTAGTCCAGCTCGGATGGAAGCTTTATATGGCCGACTTTGGAATGAAAAAGATGTTGATGCTCTCAACCGCTATGACCAAATACGCAAGGTAGAACCTATGCAACGAGCATTGAAAGAGCTTAGGGCGACTGGTTGGTTGGCTGGGTTAAGGGGAGACCAAACCAAGCACCGTCAAGGTTTAGCTCGAATTGGTAAACAGTCGGGTATATACAAGATTCTACCAATACTTGGTTGGAATGCACGGGATATTTATCAATATTTGACTGCTCACGATTTACCTTATCATCCATTTTTCGATTTGGGATACACTACTGTGGGAGATTGGCATTCTAGTCGGCCTCTGACTGCTGATGATACAGATGAACGTGATACCCGCTTTCATGGCCTTAAGCAGGAGTGTGGGCTACATTTGCCTCAAACACAGGCTGAAGCTCAAAGTCTTGATTCTAGTTCATTGTAATTAATTTGATTAGGAGTCGTGTGAGAATAACCATTAGAGTTTTTTTGATGGAAGCTAGATTTAACAACCTATTTCAGATAAAATTTGTAGAACTTATTTTTACATGATGCCTTGGCGTCAGATTATCGTTGCTAGGTTCCAAAGGTGTGAGGTGTTAGGTTTTAAAAGCATTTTACAGATAAAGGCTGAAGAATTTTTTCGGAAAAAAATTTTAAGCTTTTAGCCCCTGTCGCTCAAAATGTGAGAATTTTTTTGTGGAAGAGCTAAAAAATCTCAGACAATTCTTCTCTTTTTCTTAGATACCCATTTATCCTAACTTCTGACTCCTGACTACAATACCTTTTTTTGCTTAAATCCACATTAAATGCAATCTAAAACCTAACACCAATTTAATAAATATTTGCTACAAATAGTTAGGGGATTTTTTATGATTCAGTAGTCAGAATGAATAGCTTTGATACCATTTCTTAGTTCATCACTTATCTTATCTTATTAGTCAAATATACATCTTCTGTAAAGTCTTTTGATAGGCTTTATTATTCGTAAAATTATTTTTTCACGCTTGGTATCATACCTAAAATCTAGAATAGAATCTTTTTCAATTACTGCCTGGCTAAAGTCTTTATTTATTTCAAAGCTTCAGCATGATAACGAATATGCTCTTCGATAAAAGATGCAATGAAATAATAGCTATGATCGTAATTTTCTTGCATTCTTAAAGTTAGTGGTAAGCCAACTTTTTGACAGGTATTTTCAAAGACTTCTGGGAGTAATTGCTTTTGAGCTAAAAAAGGATCGGCAGTTCCTACATCAATTAAAATAGGATGATTATAATCAGAAGTTAAAACTAATTCACTAGCATCATAATTACGCCAATTTTCTTGGTTTGTACCTAAATAATTGGTAAAAGCTTTTTGACCCCAAGGGCAACTCATAGGTGCTGCAATTGGAGCAAAAGCCGAAACAGATTGATATTTTTCAGGATTTTTTAAAGCACAAATTAATGCTCCATGACCTCCCATCGAGTGACCGAAAATACTTTGCTTATCTGGTTGTACTAGAAAATTTCTAGCAATAATTTCTGGTAATTCTTCGACTACATAACTATACATTTGATAATATTTTTTCCACGGTTCTGCAGTGGCATTAATATAGAATCCTGCACCTGTACCTAAATCCCAATCATCATTCTCTCCAGCAATACCAGTATTACGTGGGCTTGTATCTGGTGCAATTAAAATTAATCCATATTTATTAGCAAATTGTTGCGCTCCTGCTTTAACCATAAAATTCTCTTCAGTACAGGTTAAACCAGACAGAAAATAAAGGATTGGTAGGGGTTTTGATTTGGCTTGCGGTGGTTGATAAATTGAGAAACGCATCTCAATATTACAGGTGGAAGATGAGTGGAAATAATAGCTGACTTTGCCACCAAAGCATTGATGTTGTTTAACCAGGTTAATTTTTGTAGACATAAGTCATTTTAGTTAGTAGTCAGTAGTCAGTAGTTAGTAGTCAGTAGCCCTAGGGGCGATTCGCGAATCGCCCCTACAGTAGAAGATACTAAATCAATACATTCTACTCTTTTCAGGAATTTAGCACTCAACTACCTACACACTTCGTGCATAACCCTGTAGATGATTAGATTGTATGTGTAATTAAACAGATTTGATATTATACCAATTCCCATGAATTAATACTAGACTTAGGTAAAACTTCAGTTATTAATTAATTAACACAAGCCCATGGAATCTTTTTGCTAATTTGAGCTAATTTAATGTTAATTATTTATATTTTTACCGAATAATTAATAATTAAATAATTAAATAATTCAGCTTTGTTAGCTTCTCCTTGGATAGGGAAAAAAGCGGTCGTTTGCGGAGCAGTCCGTCAGGATGGGATGCCGAGGTCTCCTCGGCATATCCAATCGACCAAGACAGCGGTTGTTTGCGGAGCAGTCCGTAGGATGGGATAGATAGGTGACCTAACAATATCCAATCAACCAAGAGAAATTTATTTTTTTCCTTTTACTCAATCCTCTCCCTAAAAGGGAGAGGTAATTATCCATTATCCATTATCCATTATCCATTATCCATTATCCATTATCCATTATCCATATCCCCTTTTTTAGATTTACTTTAAAAACAATCTCTCAGACTTTTTTGAGACAAATCTTATTAAATAATTAACTATTCTGTAATTATCTGCTAGGAGATTGTAGTAATGATTAATTAAATTACCATTTTTATGGAGAATTGGATAATATTATGGGCTTAAATATTGAGGCTGTAAAAAAAGTGAGTATAGCCATCCCCCAATTTCAACATCCTGAACTTTTGGAGATTGCTCTAACTCATCCAAATCACATTTATGATGGGACTAATATTATTAGGCCAGAACAAAAACAACAGGCTCTAGAGCATCAGGGTTTGGCCAACTTGGGCTATGTTGTTTTTTGTCGAATTGTTAGTAACTATTTATCAGACAATTTTTCTAGTTTAGGTAAGGCAACTCTGACTGTTATAGAAAGCGATCTTGTCAGTAGAAATATGCTGTCTGAATTTGCTAGAGATTTAAAGTTGAGGGAGTTTTCTTTATTGGGAAAAAGTTATAAATGGAAGCATAAAAGTGAGCAGAATAAAATTTTAGCTCAAATGTTTGAAGCTCTAATAGGTGCAATTTATTTGGAGTTTGACCGAGATTTAGAACGGACTTATGATTGGTTAGTTGAATATTGTATTGCCAAAGCAGTTAATCATATTTTGACTGCTGCATTTAAAGATGATTCAGATTTAGAAACAGATTTTCAACTGATAGATTGGATTGAGGTTTTAAAATTACCTTTATTAAATCCAAAGAGTTTATATAGAAAAAATAATCCCTTGCTTGAATGTTAATCAAATTATTGTTGATTGTAGTTTTAGTTGTAGGTTGGGTTTTGGCTGTCGCCGACATGAAAAGCGGCAGCGCAATCCAAGAAAAACTCTACGGTATCTTGATACATTGCTTCAATCCACAACCTAAAAATACTGTGGCAATCAGGAATGATTTTGATAGATATTTAAGAACAATTAAGAGCAATCAAAATCTTTTTATATTCTGACTCCTGAGTTCTAAGTTCTAATTACGACTAAAATCTTACAACTGAAATATGATTGTTATATAGCACTATGCAAATATTTGTTTGACTGTTGTAAAACTTCAAATCTATTACCTGTAAAGTTTTTACTCAAGCTGACTGCTGAGTGCTGAATACTTATAGCTATAATCTTGAATTTGAATTTTTGAGTTGACAGTATTAGGTTTTTTTGCCTGAACCCAACCTACAAATATTATCTTTCAATTTTTGAGTTTGAACTTGGAACTTTTGAGTTGACAGTATTAGGTTTTTTTGCCTGAACCCAACCTACAAATATTATCTAATTTTCGACTTGAAACTTGGAAATTTTATAGTGCTTTTCAGATAGATGAAGCAGATAGTCAAAATAAAAACGTTGTCAGTACTTTCCATGGAACGAGTGTGGTCTACCCATAAAAAAACCCTTCTAAGTTGACAATGTTGGGTTTTGTTACCTCAACCCAACCTACAAATATTATCTAATTTTCGACTTGAAACTTGGAAATTTTATAGTGCTTTTCAGATAGATGAAGCAGATAGTCAAAATAAAAACGTTGTCAGTACTTTCCATGGAACGAGTGTGGTCTACCCATAAAAAAACCCTTCTAAGTTGACAATGTTGGGTTTTGTTACCTCAACCCAACCTACAAATATTATCTTTTAATTTTTGAGTTTGAACTTGGAAATTTTGAGTTGACAATGTTAGGTTTTGTTACCTCAAGCCAACCTACAAAAATAATCCGTGCATCCCTGTGAAAAATTATTTTTATGCTTCTGCCTTCTTGAAAAAGTTACAACACAAGGTTCGTAAAGTACCAAAAAATCACCTCTTTGCTTAACCATCCACCCAAAAGCTGTGGATCTGGAGCGAGGAGTAGACCATAATGCAATTATTTTTTGATCCATTATTACTCTAATCAGAAGATTTAGTAACAGAAATAATATTTGTTGTTTGTCAAATATCATCAAGATTGGCAACTTTGCCTGTCCCGTTTGTTATATTTATTGTACACACAATCTCTAATAATGTAAAAATTATGAAAATAGCGATCGCTCAACTTAACCCTATTATTGGTGATATTTCCGGCAATGCTAAATTAATTTTAGAAGCTGCCAAAAAAGCACAAATTTTAGATGCTAAGTTGATGATAACTCCAGAATTATCATTGATAGGTTATCCGCCACGAGATTTATTAATTTATCCTAGTTTGATTGAAGCTGCTGGTGTGGAATTAGAAAAGTTAGCTCAAGATTTACCATCAGAAATAGCTGTTTTAGTAGGAACTGTAATTTTTAATTCTCAAGCTGCTCAAAATGGAGAAAAATCATTATTTAATAGTGCAGCTTTATTAGCCAATGGAAAAGTCAAACAAATATTTCATAAACGGCTTTTACCTACTTATGATGTCTTTGACGAAGACCGATATTTTGAGCCTGGTAAAAGTAGCGATTTTTTCACATTAGACACTTCTCCCGAAAGCTCAGAATCTTCAGTTAAAGTAGGCGTAACTATCTGCGAAGATTTGTGGAATGATGCAGAATTTTGGGGAAAGCGAAATTATACTTGCGACCCCATGAAAGAATTAGCCGAGCAACAGGTTGATTTTGTGATTAATATGTCAGCTTCTCCCTATCGAGTTAGGAAACAAAAATTGCGAGAAGCAATGTTAGAACATAGTACTAATCGTTATCAAATACCAATTATTTATGTCAATCAAGTAGGTGGGAATGACGATTTAATTTTTGATGGTTGTAGTGTGGTTTTTAATTCTGCTGGGAATGTTATTTATCGTGCTAAACCTTTTGAGACAAATTTGGCAGTTGTAGAATTTAATTCGGCAAAAAAAGATTTAATCTCAGTGAATTTTGAAAGTATAAATCTGCCAGAAAGCGAAGATGAAGAAATTTGGTCTGCTTTAGTTTTAGGCGTAAAAGATTATGTGCGGAAGTGTGGTTTTTCCAAAGTTGTCCTGGGTTTAAGTGGAGGAATAGATTCTGCTTTAGTCGCAGCGATCGCTACTGCTGCATTAGGAAAGGAAAATGTTTTTGTTATTTTAATGCCTTCTCCCTACAGTTCGGAGCATTCTGTGAAAGATGCTGATGCTTTAGTAGAAAATTTGGGTATTCCTAAACAAATTATATCTATTGGGGATTTAATGAAAGGTTATGATAATAGTTTGGCAGATTTATTTGCAGATACAAATTTTGGCATTGCTGAAGAAAATATTCAATCTCGAATTCGTGGAAATTTATTAATGGCTATTTCTAATAAGTTTGGTCATTTACTATTATCTACAGGCAATAAGTCAGAAATGGCAGTTGGTTATTGCACACTTTATGGTGATATGAATGGTGGATTAGCTGTAATTTCAGATGTGCCAAAAACTCGCGTTTATTCTCTGTGTCGTTGGTTGAATGAACAGGCAGTTAATAGCAATAAAAAATTCTATGGAGCCGAAAATTTACTAATTACTCAAAAGCAAAATATTATTCCCGAAAATATTATAACTAAAGCTCCAAGTGCTGAATTAAAAGAAGATCAAAAAGACCAAGATTCCTTACCTGCTTACGAAGTATTAGATGAGATCTTATTTCGCTTAGTAGAAAACTGCGAATCCTTAGACGAAATTATAGCAGCAGGACATGATTCAGAAGTAGTAAATAAAGTAGTAAAATTAGTCATGCGGGCAGAATTTAAACGTAGACAAGCACCTCCGGGGCTGAAGATTAGCGAGCGAGCTTTTGGCACAGGTTGGCGGATGCCTATTGCTAAGAAATTAACAATTAATAATTAATAATTACCTTTTCTGATAACCGATAGGATTGGGCTAAAATGATTTTTTTTCTTTTTTCTTTTTTCTCCATGAATGGAGAGACTTTATACCTTAATGTTTCGGTAAATTTTCAGAAATTAAAAGTTATATTATATGAATTTATGGATAATATCAAGTAACATTCATTAACCACAATGTAGGGACGTTTTCGGCTAAGAGCCGACATGAAACTTATAGCGAGCGCGACATGAAACGCATTCTTGTTATGCAACGTCCCTACGAGGTTGGGAAAAGATTTTTTATTATGTTTTTCTTTCACTATTCTCTGTTATATGTTCCCTGTATCGTGACTGTAGCAATATTTTATGAAATTGGTATTAAACTCAGAGAATGAGATGGCAAACTATGTCTATATAGCAACAAGCTTAGATGGATTTATAGCTACAAGTAATGGGGAATTAGATTGGCTAGAAGAATTACCAAACCCCGAAAAAAGCGATTATGGATTTGCTGAATTTATGAATAATATGGATGCTGTAGTGATGGGAAGAAAAACCTTCTCAAAGGTTTTAACTTTTGAGCAATGGGTTTATGATAAACCTGTTTTTGTATTAAGTAATAGTCTCACCAAGCTTCCAGAAAGCATTGTTGGTAAAGCTGAAATTGTTAGTGGGGATATAAAGAGACTAATCATTCAATTGAATCAAAAAGGATATCAAAATTTATACATTGATGGAGGTAGAGTAATACAAAGTTTTCTTCAAAAAGACCTTATTGATGAAATGATTATTACTCGCGTTCCAATTCTTCTAGGAAAAGGATTTCCTTTATTTGGTAAACTAGAACAACATCTTCAGTTCAAGCACAAAAAAACGGAGATATACAATAATACTCTGGTCAAAAGCCACTATATACGAGATAGATAAAAGTAATTAGGGTTTGCTGAAAAAATCTTTTTAAGGAGTAGGAGAGTGGGTAGGGACGTTCGCATTTTTGTTATGCAACGTCCGTACAGAGTAGTTAGGAGAAACGAGGAATTATAGAGGAAATAGTCGGATATGAAAGTCCCTTGATTTTTCTGCTATCTCCCCTGTCTTTTATGCTAACTTTTTGAGCGAAATCAACTGAAAACCAGACACTTTTTTCGACCTAAAAAAACTCAAATCTTTATCTGTCAGCGCTTTTATATTTGATCGGTAAGCCCTAATTACTAAGCATATTTTTAGCTAGATTGCAAAAGGAATATTAATAAATGCCTTATAGTAAATTTAACTTAGATGAACTACTAACAAACTTTAATCTAAACCTAGTCGAAATTCAGGGTAAATTCAACAACTTACCTGAAGTTGTACCTAGTAAAATACTACAAGAACTTTTCAAAGACTATATACCTTTAGCAGTTGCTATAGGTTCAGAAAAAGCCCGTTCCGAATTAATTGTTGCCCCGATTTTAGTAGAAATAAAGAAACAACTAAATCATCAAATTAGCATTTTTTCAGGAATAGAATTTAACGTTAATCCCCACCAAGGTTTAAACGGTTTTTGTGATTTTATTATTAGTCGTTCCACAAGACAACTTGTCATCGAAGCACCGGTTGTTGCCTTAGTAGAAGCAAAAAACGATAATCTGAAATCTGGTTTTTCTCAATGTATTGCAGAAATGCTAGCTGCTCAAATTTTTAATCAAAGAAAAGGTAATAATATTAATAAAATTTATGGTGTTGTTACCACAGGAACAGTTTGGCAATTTTTAGAGCTAGAATCTGAAACTATAATTGTAGATTTAGAAGAATATTCTATAAATAATTTATCGAAAATATTCGGTATTTTAATTAGTTTAGTTAGCTAGATATTCTGTCACAGAAATCAGGAGTCAGGAGTCAGAATGAAAGAAGAAAGTAGGGACAGGTTCAACCAAAAACATTGACATTGACCGATAAGTTAAATAAACCCGCCCTGTCCAGGATAGGCGTCTTTGGTTTGTAGTATTGCTCTAGCCCAATAATAGATAGATATTGCTCAAGCCCTACTACGAGCTTTAATTAACTACGATAACCAGACATGATTAAATAGGGGGCTGGTTCTATCAAAAACATTGATATTTCCCCAGAAATTAAATAAACCCACACATATCTTTCGGGACGGGTAATCATCATGGGGCGGGTTTAGCAACATCTTTGACATCAGCACGATGTTCTCCTCAAAACCCTCCCCTATTGTCATTCTAACTCCTGACTCCTCTTACCTACGAATCTACTGCAACCAACCGCTCCAAGGACTAACTTCAAGTACCCCTGTTGGTGTCATCACTACCCGGAATATTCCAAAAGACTTTTTCTGACTCGTAACTTCAGAATTAGCACTATCTAACAATTTTGGTAAAGGAGTTTGTTGAACATAATCTCTAGCAGGTTGATTCATCGGTTCTAAACTGATAATGACACCATCAACATCAACTTTCATCTGAAATAGTAAATCCTCATACCAACTTGGAGTCTGTTGCCAACTTTGGTCAATTTGGTCATATAACTTTTGGTTTAACTCCTCTAACCTAACTCTATCAGTAATCTCCGAGATTACAGCTATATCTGCTTCTTTCTTAACAACAGATGGGAGAGTAGCATTCTGTAACTGTTTATCACTCAAACTTGATACAGGCCACAATTTAATAGTACCATCAGCACTGCCACTGGCAAGAGTTTCACCATTTGGGTTAAACTTTAAAGACCAAACAGCTTTAGAATGATTCGTAAACGTTTTCAGTAACTCTTCTGTATTCACCTCCCACAGATGAATTTTTCTGTCGTAACTACTACTAGCTAGAGTTTTACTATCAGGACTAAAAGCAACAGATAAAACTGCTTTGTCATGTCCTTCTAAAGTAGATAAAAGTTGACCTTTTTCTATCTGCCATAACTTAACTTTCTGGTCTTGACTCCCACTAGCAAGCATTTTGCCATCAGGACTAAAAGCGATCGCCCAAATTGTGTTTGTATGTGCTGCAAAGGAGTGGAGTTTTTTACCTGTATTCAATTGCCAGGTTTTGATTTGACCTTTTTTACACGCGCTAGCAAGCATTTTGCCATCAGGACTGAAAGCTAGAGCATTTATAGGTTCTGGATGTTGAATTGTCATCTTAACAGAACCAGTTTTGAGATTCCATACCTTCATCATACCATCATAACTACCACTTGCCAGAGTCTGACCATCAGGACTCATTGCTATAGCTTTCACATCATCGGTATGACCTTCAAGAGTCTGAATGAGATTTCCATTTCTGAGATCCCAAAGTTTAATGCGGTTATCCCAACTACCACTAGCAATAATTTTTCCATCAGGACTCATAACAAGAGATTCGATCGCATCTGAATGAGCATTGATAGTACGAACTAATTTACCATTAGTTAAATTCCAAATCTTAATTTTACCATCATAGCTACTGCTTGCTAGAGTTTTTCCATCAGCACTAATGGTAACTGCATATACCCATGCTTGATGTCCTGAAAGAGTCAGAGAGGGTAGAATTTTTTGTTCTGATGTCCGAATATATTTATTAGTTGATGTTGATAGCGATCGCCACGACCACAGTCCGCTAATAGTTGCTAAAGTAGTTGCTGCTATGACTGTAGAATATTTCCAACGGTTGGGTTGAGCGAGCATAAATTTGAATCCTGCCATTATACCATTAATTATTAGTTGTTCGAAAAATTTCAGATTACTTTTTACTATTAATTTAATTTGCACCCTTTAGTTTTGACTAATTAAAAAAATCAGATTACTGTTTACCAATGGATAATTGATAATTAATCAATTCGGTTTAAAGCCTATCCTAATAATTAATAATTAATAATTGATCATTAGATAGCGTTTTCATTATTTATTGTTCATTATCAATTAGTAAGATTTTCTTATATTCAATTCCCTTAGGGTTTTAACCAGAAGTAATTATCCATTATCCATGATCCATTAATGAATATCTATCTAACTTGTACCCTTAGTTTTTGCCAATTTTTTTCTGCGCTCTAGAAATTTTCTAATAATAAATAAAACTGTTATACCTGTGATTCCCAGCATTGCTAATGGGGTAAGATAGCTCCAATGACCCCACATTTTATCTATGACGTGCCAAACTAAGAGAAACATTGCTAAATAAGTCAGTTCATGTAATTTCTTCCAATTTTTTTTCATTTTTTTAATACTCCAATCATTAGAAGTGATTGTTAGTAGTGTAAAAATAATGAAAGTCACAACTCCTTGTACATATATCCAATATGTTTGAATATCAAAAAAATCAAAGTTTCTCTTGAGAACTAGCAAAACTCCATGACCAAGGGCAAATAGAAAAGCAATTACACCTATTTGACGACGATACTTCAGTAACAATTTAGGAATTTCCGTCTTTTTTGTGCTGGGAAAAACAATTCTGAGAATTGTGGGTAGTAAAGTTATGATATAGCATACTAATGCCAATAAACCTAAGTAGTTTGCAACTGGTGCTGTATCCAAAATAGTCTCTCCTTTAGTTACTAAATTTTCTTTAACCGATAATTTTTTTTCTCATTCATATAACTACTTACAGTAGTTATTTTTCTCTAATTACTGTACGCTCAAATTAAGATCTTTTTTTATGACTTAAATCAGTGGAATTACTAGGCTCAATTATTACGTCTAATCTAGAAGATATTACTTGAAAATTTGGGGAAAAATTTATATTTTTGATGCTAGTTATTGATGACTAAATTCAATAATTATCCAGAAACTAATAGCAGTGTAAAGATTCTGAAACTTATTACTTCTTGTATATATTTACGAAATATAGAACCTTAATTCCGGATCATTACTGAGGATAAAATTAAACAGATAAATAATCTCTAAGTTTGATTCAGGATACTTAGACGTTCAGTTGATATTTTCATTCCCTGAAGTGACACGGTTGTGTAAGTCTTAATTTCAGAGTAATTACATAGAAGTAGCAATATTTATCAGTAAATACTTTTCATTGTCTGGAGATAAAGTTAAAAATTACTACTTGTTTACTACTGTCAAATTGCTTTGGGATGTACCCATCAATTTTAGCCATTACCTAACTCCTGATAATTTTCAGCTAAGAGTTTGTTTTGTTGTCTAAACTGATATATTTCTGAGTTTTCAGACGTTATGCAATTTGTCAAACTGGAAGCAAATAATTTTAATCAAGGTCAAGTACCTGTGCAAAATTAATTTAATATTTGTCAGTAGGGAACAGAGTCTCTGCAACTTCCCTTTCTCAGAGAGGAGGTAGGGAACAGGGAGTAAAAAATATAGTTGTGTACTTGAGAAGTAGGTCTAAAAATAATTTTGCCTACCTACTTAACCTAGTCATCAAATATACTATTAATTTTGCTTGTCTAATTATATTTACATAGTAGTGTTGGTGGATCTGGAAAAAGAATCTTGGCTCTGTCTTCTCCATGAATACCAAGCAACTATTTGACATCTTCACAGGTTAAAACACCCTGAATTCTATAGTTTATCTACCACAAAAGGGATAAATCAGCTTATGCTTTCAGCCTCTCAACATACTCCTAGACTGCTTGGGTAGATATTAATCTAGCTGGTTTTTCTCTCACCATTTTTTGAGGTAGTTTTCCGAGTGGTTTTACTGTGTCGGTATTGGAGCAATAAATTACTGCTTTGCTTTAGCTGTCTGCTTCCTTTTCCTGGGGAATGCTGCGCAAACAGCCGTCGAGCAAAGGGAAATCTCATCTCTGTCTGTTGTCTGTCGGAATCTCACCGAGTTTCACCAGGGGTCATTTGGTAGCGACCAACCTTCTAATAGTCGTAATTCCAATTATAGTAGACTTTTACTGGGGATTGCAACCTGGGAGTCGTCATTCAACCAGAGGATTAATCCACCTTTTTTTATGGGTAGTGGACTGTTTCACCTAAAATAGTGCATTAGCTTTTCGAACTAAATTCTTGCTATAGATAGATTACAGCATTTTCCTAAAGCAACATTTAAGATCAAACAGTCCAGTAGTGGTGTACAAGTAGTGGTTTACAAGTAGTGATTTTTTGAAAAAATCAAGTAGACCAGGAAATACTTCCTTTAAAAGGAGGGAATTTGCAGTATTTTCTGTTCCCTATTCCTTGTTAAGTGTTCCCTGTTTCCTACTATCTGTTCCCTACTCCCTCAATAAATCACTACATCTACAGGACTACTTTTTGACGTTTATCTATCTGGCGATCGCCCTGCTTTTGTTTTATTACATAATATTTAATTATATCACAAAATATTAAATGAGTAAAAAATGGTAGAATTTAGGATTGATTTGATAAATATTTGTTACAAATGAGTCCCTAAAAGCCTCCATTAGTAAAGATTTATAATAGCTTGAATTTTACTAAATGGTATAATATATTTTTATTAATTATTATAGAATTATTCAGAAATAAAAAATATGATCGGACAAAAATTAATTGGAATTATCAGTCTAATCGTAACAATTTTTTCTACAGTTCCTGCTAGGGCTGAAACAGTTATGGAAAAAGTAGCCAGAACAGGAGTTTTGACTATCAGTACCAGAAGCGATTTAATACCATATTCTTACATTAATGAAGAAGGGGAATTAGTCGGTTATTCAATCGATTTGCTCAATCTTGTTCAAGAAGAATTAGAGCAACGACTTGGTAAAGATATTATTATTCAAGTTGTGATAGAAGAAAAAATTTCAGAACGAATTCCTAAACTTAGAAGTGGAGAATTTGATATTGCTTGTGATACATCATTTACTTGGGAAAGAGATAGATTTGTAGATTTTTCTACTAGCTATGCTGTTTCAGGTATCCGTTTATTAGTAAATTCTGAAAGTAATCTAGCATCTCCAGAATCTTTAGCTAACAAACGTATTGGTACTGCACCAAATAATCCTGGAGCAGCAACAATAAAAACAATTCAACCCCAAGCTAATTTGGTAAGTGTTAACAGTGTTGAAGAAGGATTAAATGCTTTAGAACAAGGAAAAGTTGATGCTCTAGCAGGAGATACTGTTATTCTTTATGCAATTAGAGAAGAGCTAGGTAAGGATTCTTATAAACTTGTACCAGAACAACCTTATGCAAGATACGGAGTAGCTTGTATGGTTGCTGAAAATAATTCTACTTTCCTCAATTTAGTTAACTATTCAATTATCAAAATGATGCAAGGCTACCTAGTAGGAGAAAATCGTTTTGAAGAAATGGTTAATCAGTGGTTTGGTCCGGAAGGAATCATCAATATAGACCCGACAATTATCAGTAAATTTTTTGAAAATGTTATGATTACTAAAGAACAAGTTCCTCTTGACCAAACTGAGTCTAACGCTATTACTAAATAATTCTATTTGAATTTCAGGAGAAAACTTGGTGAAACTTTCTACAAAAAGTAGTTGGGTAGGCTTTTTACTTGCTTTATATACACTGAATATTCCCATAGCTAATGCTATAGAAAATATCTCACTTCAGCCAACATTTGAAAACTGCATAAATAGAATTACACAAACTATTAGACAAAAAGAAGAACAACTTCAAAATTAATCAAATGTCGAACCAGACCCTATAGCATTAGGTTGGGGTGATGGTAGAAATCGAAATTGGGTTAATGGTAATCGTGTTAATTGGAAAGATGGTCATGGCGGTAGTTTTACTAATGTAAATCCTTGGCGCAATGGTTGGAGTGATTTGGGTGGTTTTTATAACTATTCTGGTGGCTTTAATAACTCTCGTCCCGGTGTAAGTTGGAGCAATGGCAACAATTTTTCTAATTATCGTAGATGAAAATTAAATTCAGTTTTTACAGGAAAAAATGTAATGAAAATTTATAAAAAAAGTAGTTGGTTAGGATTTTTACTTGCTTTATCTACCCTAAATATTCCCACAGCTAATGCCACAGAAAATAATTCACTTCAACCAACAGTTGAAAATCGCATAAATAGAATTACGGCAACTCTTAAACAAAAAGAAGAACAACTTCAAAACATACAAAATCTTGAACCAAATCGCCTTGCCATTGGTTGGGGTGATGGTAAAAAAGGTAGAGGTTGGATTAATGGTAGAGGTCGTAGAGGTTGGGGTAATGGTAAAAATAGAGGTTGGATTAATGGTAATCGTGGTGGTTGGATTGATGGTAGAGGAGGTAGTTTTGTTAATGCCAACCCCTGGCGTAATGGTTGGAGCGATCGTGGTGGTTTTTACAACCGCCGATAATAATTTAGATGTAGTTTTTAGGCAAAATTTCTAGGAAAATAAATATGATAAAAATTTATACAAAAAGTAGTTGGGTTAGTTTTTTATTGGCTTTATCTGCACTGAATATTCCCATAGCTAATGCTACAGAAAATTACCCACTTCAGCCAACAGTTGAAAATCGGATGAATAGAATTACACAAACTATTAGACAAAAAGAAGAACAAGTTCAAGAAACATCAAATATTGAACCAGATCGCCTTGCCATTGGTTGGCGTGATGGTAAAAAAGGTAGAGGTTGGGTAAATATTGGTCGTAGTGGTTGGAAAAATGGTAGAAAAGGTAGAGGTTGGGTAAATATTAGTAGACCAAGGTGGGGTGATGGTCGTCGTGGTGGGTGGGTTAATGGTCGTCGTGGTGGTTGGGTTGATGGTAGAGGAGGTAGTTTTGCTAATGTAAACCCCTGGCGCAATGGTTGGCGTGATGCTGGTGGCTTTTATAATTATCGTCGATAATTTCATAGCAATTATAGTGCTACGCGCAAGTCAACAGTCAAAAGTAATCTGTGAATGAGTTTGAGCATTTATAAATGTCCGCGTCCTATTTGCGTAGTGCTATAGCACTCAGCCACAAGCTGTCATTTGAGTTATTAGTTATCAATTGTCAGCTTTTTTTATTTCTCTCGTAGATATTTTAAGGTTATAGAATTTATCTTAAAATTCAATGTTTGAGCCAAAAGATAACAGGTAAAAATAAAAGTTGATCCAGAGTTTTTGGATTGAATATAGAAAAGCTGATCGTTATTTCTCATAATTTTAATAATTCTGATTTTAATTTAGTTAGTATAAAAAAAATGAACACCATTCAATTTAATCCTACTACTACAGAACTTAATCCCGATATTGACTACTGCAAATTTGGTCCGATTTCTTTAGTTGTAATTCAACCTACCTCTTTCTGCAATCTTGACTGTGATTATTGTTATCTTCCCCATCGTCAACTAAAAAATAGATTATCTCTAAATTTAATCGAACCAATTTTTCAAATAATTTATACCAGTAGTTTTTTAGGTTGTGATTTTACAGTTTGTTGGCACGCTGGAGAACCTCTAGCTGTACCAACTTCCTTTTATGAGTCTGCCTTTGAAATTATTAATCAAGCCGACAAAAAATATAATACTCAACCTTGCAAAACATGGCATTCTTTTCAAACCAACGGTACATTAATTAATCAAGCGTGGTGTGATTTTTTTAAACAACATCCTGTTCATGTTGGAGTGAGTATAGACGGACCAGATTTTATCCATAATATTCATCGTAAAACTCGTACAGGTTTAGGTAGTCATGCCAGCACAATGCGCGGTATTTCTTATTTACAAAAAAATGAGATTGATTTGAGTGTAATTGCTGTTATTACTGAAGATTCTTTAGATTATCCTGATGAAATATTTAACTTTTTCTGGGAAAATAGCATTACTGATGTTGGATTTAATATGGAAGAAACAGAAGGAGTTCATCAGTCTTCATCTTTAGATAAATTAGGTATAGAAAAACGTTACCGAGATTTTATTAAAAGATTTTGGGATTTGACAGCTAAAACAGAAGGTGAATTTAAAGTCCGTGAATTTGAGTCAATTTGTAATTTAATTTATGATGATGAGCGCCTAGAAAATACCGACATGAATAAACCTTTTGTAATTGTCAGTATTGATAATCAGGGTAATTTTTCTACCTTCGATCCAGAATTATTATCTGTAAAAACAGAAAGTTATGGAGACTTTATTTTAGGTAACGTTTTACAAGATACATTTGAGTCAGTTATCCAGACAGAAAAATTTCAGAAAATTTATCAAGACATGACTGCCGGAGTGGAAAAATGTCAGCAAAATTGTCAATATTTTGGTGTTTGTGGTGGAGGAGCAGGCAGTAATAAATATTGGGAAAATGGCACATTTAATTCCACAGAAACCACCGCTTGTAAATATCGGATTAAAGTAATTACTGACCTAGTATTAGATGAGTTAGAAAATTCTTTAGGTATTTCCGGATAATATTTAAAAATACTATTTACCAATCATTGATGCTAGTTGGTAATAATTACTATTGACTGAGATTATAATACCAAATTCATACTACAGATAGATAGTTACAGTAAAATGATGACAAAACTGTTGGTAAATTCGCTACCGACGTAGGGGGGACAAATCACATTATCCCGTTGGCATAAAAAACAATTTTTTATGGTTAAAATAAAAGTTTAGATCAAAAATGAAACAGTTGTACTATCAGAAAAAATAAATATTATAAATTCTTACCTCCTGACTCCTAATACCAATTCACTTTAAAAATGTCACAAATAGTTTCAAACTTTAAATGTCAAATAATTGCCTCAAACCTTTCTCTTGTCAAAGTTTTTAGCCTATCCAATCTAACTTCTGAATTATGAATTATGAATTATGAATTATGAATTATGAATTCTGTGAAATGGTATAACTCCTAATAACAAAGCCACTGTAGCAAAAATTTATCAAATTGTTATAAAACCTACCACCTAAGTATTTTATTCATCTTTAAACCAATCTATGAAAAATATAATTCCCAATTCTAAACCAGGCAAAGCCGAACTTATTCCTATTACTTCAATGCAAAAATATTTAGTGAAAGAAGGTTACCTAATACCCGGCATTGTCACAGTAGTTTTTGTAGTTTTAATGTTCGTTTCCGTGGGAATACCAGAATTATATGAATGGCTAATAGCAACTTATATTTCTGGTGCAGCTTTCTATTTTGTTTACCATTTGTGCGATAAACCTAAACCTTGGTGGGTATTATTTGGCTCCGGTTTTGCTACTTGTGTAATTTTAGCCAGTCCGATTTTGCTTCTATTTATTATTGTATTTCGTGGTATTTTGCCTGGTAATGTCTCAGATAATTTGGAACAGTTAACCTTCCCAGTTTTATTTATCAAAATGTTTTTTGGGGCAGGATTAATGGAAGAATTGCTGAAAGCACTACCAGTGTTTGGCTGTATGTGGCTTGGACAAAGATTACGAAGTCCCCGCAGAGAAGAAGTGGGAGTCTGGGAACCTTTAGACGGAATTTTAATTGGTACTGCTTCCGGCGTTGGCTTTACAATGTTTGAAACCTTGGGTCAATATGTACCGGGAATCGTAGAAAATGTCACAGAGTTATTAGGAGAGGGTCTTTTAGGATTAGGAGTAGGCTATTTAGCAGGATTACAACTACTCATACCTCGGATTTTGGGTTCAATTGCTGGCCACATGGCCTACAGTGGCTACTTTGGCTATTTTATTGGTTTAAGTGTGATTTATCCCCAGGATCGATGGAGAATTTTAGGTGTTGGTTATCTAACTTCCTCTTTGTTACACGCTTTGTGGAATTCTACAGGAGATAGTTTGATAATTTTAGCGACAGTAGGTGCAGTTTCCTATGCGTTTTTTGTTTCAGCAATTTTAAAGGCAAAAGAAATATCAAAAGTGCCGATCAAACTTTAGATAAGAGGCACAAAAAAGGTTTTGGAAAATTAAGAAATTGGAAAATTAAGAAAAAAGATCACCCTACTCAAGGAAGTTAGAGCGATCGCTTTTCTAAGTGACTGTTAACTTTTAGGCTTTAGGAGTTATCTCAATCTTGAGGTTGTCAAAACTCATATTTAAGAACTCACCTGTCACAGGCAAATCTATTAAAAAGCCAATC
This sequence comes from Dapis brunnea BLCC-M229, assembly GCF_050015995.1. NCBI lineage: Bacteria > Bacillati > Cyanobacteriota > Cyanophyceae > Oscillatoriales > Microcoleaceae > Dapis > Dapis brunnea. The sequence continues at coordinate 56,058 of NZ_JBNHEP010000001.1, forward strand.
TTAGACCCCAAGTTAGGATCGTTGTCTGCAAAAGTATAGTTAAAAGACCATTGCTTTATTTCTGTCCATTCAACGCGAGGCTTTGAACTAGATGTTTTAATAGCAGTGGTCAGTAATGTACCAGGATTTTCCTTATCTCCTCCCACGGTCAGGCCAATATAATCAGCATCAGCAAGACGTGCTGGTACTCCGTTCTCATCGATTGGCTTCTCAAAGTTGCAGACATTAATAGTTACAGCGTAGTCTCCAGGAACTAAAGCAAAATCAAAATTAACAAAGGCTTTTCCTCCATATTTAGGGAAACTATTAGCCATTCCTAGTGTTTCTGAGCCAGCAGTAGCTTTGCAACCACTCTGCCCATCAACTTTGAAGTGTTGATCTGAGCTGACAGTCCAATCACCATCATCATCTATATCATTTTCGATGACGATGACCTGTTCTTGAGCAGCAGCGATACTTAGTTTTATACCGATACAGGTAAATACCAGTAATACTGAAATTACCCATGCTAGTATTGATTTCATCTTAGTCTCCTATTTTCGTGGTTTAAATGCTGATGTGGTTTTTTCAATCTATCTCTCAGGTGCTTAGGCGCAGAGATTCCTACTAAACCTTGGCTTTTTGGCGGAATGATCGCCCTATTCAAAGAAGTTAGAGCGATCGCTTTTCTAAGAATAGGAGTAGTAAAAACTTATGAAATCTTACCTTCTGTACCAGTAAAAAATGTGACAATATCCAAACGCGCAGATAGTTGGTATGTCAGTTTTAAATATGATTATGAGCAACCACAGACTCCAAAAAGCGAATGCGACCCCGCGTCGGCGTTAGCGCAGCTCCTCCGAAGGAGGCAAGACGCACCTGGTAGCTTCCCTTGCAAATCTAGACATTATCGGTGTAGATGTAGGCATAAATAAATGCATTAGCAACTTGTTCCGATGGAACGAAATTTGCTAATGTTAAAGCTTACAAACAAGCAAAAAAACAATTAGTACGTTCGTGCTGTCAGTAAAAAAGTTATGGGGTCAAAAAATCGAGCCAAAGCAGTCAAGAAACTAGCCAAGCTGCACAAAAAAGTAGTTGATATCAGAGCAGATGCACTATATAAACTCACATCTAGGTTAGCTAAAAACCACAGAACCATAGTCATAGAGCATTTGAACGTTAGTGGAATTCTCAAAAATCATAAGCTAGCAAGTGCGATAGTAGCCATACGGTTTTTATTAGTTCAAGCGTCAGCTTACATACAAGTGTGAATGTTATGGCAGTCTCTTAGTGATAGCTGATAGGTTTTATCCAAGTTCTAAATTATTTTCTAACTGTGGACATCAACAAAAAATGCCATTGCACCTGAGAACTTATAAATGTCATAAGTGTGGTTTTACAGAAGACAGAAATTTTAACGCTGCTGTCAACTTGAAAAAGTATGTGCATAAGTAGGTGGAGTTCCCACCGATGTCAAGCCTTTGGAGAGAAAGCGGTCGGTGATTCTCACGCCAAGCAGGAAGCTAGCTCCAAGGCTCATGCAATTCCGGCATGGGTAAGTTTGGGTAAGTTTAGTAGAACGGTGAATAGTAAAACTCTTGTGGTAGGGGCAAAATTCCCGCTAAATGTTTACCTCACGGGCAGCGGGAGTGCTGTATATTATTGTTGTTGGTAATAGTAAAGTTAATCCTCAAAAACTTTTTATATAAAATTTTCTTCTATTGTTCATCTATTTTCTAAACTTTCTAGGGATTTAGTTTAGAGTACATGACAACGGACTTTAAATAAATAATAGAGTTGTCGCTAAATAGAGGGGAAAAATCGCTCAAACCTAGACAGAGCAAAAATTTCAGGCGTTTTTACTTACCAATAGTTATAATTCTTACAGGACAAGGCTTTCGGGAATTTTTAAGCTTATAAAGCGACAAGTCTAATAGACTTGTAGAGCAACTCTATCAGGACTTACACAACAGCAATAATTCTGGTGATAATATCCGAAATAAGTACTATTACACAATTATTTACCTATTCTAATCCTCTGTGATCTTTAGAAAGCAAAGAATTCAGCTTGTATAGATGTATAATTAATTTTGTGTACCTACTTAATGACAAAATCATACACCATATATGGCAGTCCTACGTAAGTCCCGTCTGTTAAAGTTCCTACTGGTTTAGCGTTACCAAAAATTTCTTAATTCAGCCAGTCGGCGATCGCCTCTATTTGGTCTGTTGATAATAAAGGTGGGTTATGACCACAAGGAAAATGCTTCACAGTTATTTGGGGATGAATAGATTGCGTTTAATTAGAGAATTTTTTTGAGAGGCAATAAACATTCCAATTAACCCCCCCATTGATGTTCCTATCCAATCAACATTACTGAGATTTAATCTATCTGTTAAAGTTAAAATATCTGAGATATAAAGAGGCAGACCATAATCAGAGGAATTGGATAAACAATCGCTTTTCCCTCTACCTACTATATCAGGGCAAATTATTCGATATTTTTCTTCCAAGGCAGCCGCTAAATAGTCAAAATCTCTCCCTGTACGACTAAAACCATGAACACAAATTAACACCCTTTTATTCTCAGGATTACCCCATTGAGTATAAGCCATTCTATGCTGACCGTTCGGGTTTTTACATTCTATATATTCATACTTTACCATTATCTTTCTCGATCCTAGTTATCTGTAAATATTTGTATTCCTTTGCTTATTTATACTTCAAATTTGAAACTACACGAGAAAGCATTCAGCTATTAGTACTCAGCAACCAGCTTTTTTTGTGAAGGGATTAAACAATTTGCCATGAATGTTTAAGGTCTTCATCTGTGCTTTTAAACCTACTATAAAATCGGATTTCAGTGCTTCAATACTGCAATTAATACCTGCATTTATAAAGCTAATTACCGATAACACAGTTACGACTCAGGAGATTCCCTGACGGCTAAATGCTTACCTACACTAACTCCTGATAAAAACTTAATAACTGCCTAGCTAAAGCTTTATTTGTATACTGACTCATTGCCTTTTCATAACCTTTTTGCCCCAAACTTTCAGTTAATTCTTTTTGCTCCATTAACTGCATTAGACGATTTCTTAATTCTTCAACGTTTCCCTCTGGAAAAACTAAACCAGCATCCCCAATTACATGAGGAATTTCCCCAGAGTCAGAACCTATTACAGGAACTCTACAAGCCATTGCCTCAATTAAAACATGACCAAATTGTTCTTTCCAACCGACAGAAGTTAAAGTTTTAAACTTATAAGTAGTTTCTGATGGCAAAACTAAAGTATTCATCAGATTAATATATTTTTGTACATGGTCGTGAGGTACACTTTCTACAAAAATCAAGCGATCTTTAATTCCTAATGCTGTTGCTGTTTCCAGTAAATTTGCTTGTAATTCACCCCTACCCAATAATAACCATTTCCAATTTTTTTCCTGTAAACCTGCTAGGGATTTAGTTAAAGTTAATAATCCTTTTTCTTCAACAAAACGCCCGACAAAACCCACAACAAAATCATCAGCCTGAATTCCCAAACTATCTCTTAATTCTACTTGAGGTTCTGGTTTAAATAAAGTTTCATCTACTCCTAACTGAGGCATAACTTTAATCGGACCTTTGTAACCTCTCTCCTTTAAAATATCTTCTCCATCTTTATTACCTGCAACAATTCCATCAGTATTTCTAAGGTTATAACCTTCTAACAAAGAAATAGGGAACTTCAGTTCATAAGGTAAATTCCACCAAGTGAAAAATAGGTTTTTAGCCTTCAGCCCTAAAAGCTTATTAAAAGTAATAAATTGAGCATAAGTTAAAGCTTTAGAACCCTGTTCTACTTGAATAATATCTGGCTGAATTTTTCGGAGCAAACTAATTATATCCGGACCGAAAGTTAGTAAAGCCTGATTATTTTCACTGTAATTAGAAATAGGTACTACTTGAAAAGAACCCTCATCAATAAATTTGGTTTCAACTATTTGACTTTGTACCCCTTTTGGATTCCAGCGACGGGGTACAACAACCGTAACTTCAATACCCGGTTCAAGTTTAGCTAAGGCGCGTAACTTTTCACGGTTAAGGTCAACAATATAGGTATGACTAGCTATTAATATTCTCATGGTTTTTATTCTATAATTTAGTATTTATAAAACAGTATATACTAGGTTTTTCAGAAAAATTTGAAGTTAGGGATTTTAATTCAGTTTTTTATTATCTAAAATTTTTAAATAAAAAAATCTTTGCTATATATTACTTATCTATGTTACTCTTCATCCCTAATTCGGTCTAACCAAGCTACTAAATGGATATATTTTTGAAATTTAACATTGCCTGACTTAATTGTTCTAATTGTCTACTTGATAATTGATTAAAGTGTTCTTTTATATTGATATCAAGTTTCCCTAATAAACCCTCTACTAAACTTATAATTAATTCCCTTTTACCTTCTTCACGACCCTCTTTACGACCTTCTCTTTTACCTTCTTCTCTACTAAAAGCAATTGCTCCCCTCCGGTCGAGAATAAATCGCTCTTGGTTTTCCAATCTTTGTAATTCCTCTGTAGTTAAATTAGCCTTATTAGCAATAGTAAAAGCATGATTAATTTCAGGAACCACTTCCATTGATTCTGGTACTACTTCCAAACTATCAGTATGTTTCATAAAGTCAAGCCATTTATCTGTAATACTTTCTAAATCTGCCAACTGTTTTTTAAACTTAGGTAACTCTACAAAAAATAATTCTAAGTCCCTATCTGGATAAACAAAAGAGTCATCCCATTCTTTGAATGCAAAGTAGGTAATAATTTTTTCACTCTCCTTAAACATCGTAAAATCAGCAATAGTTAGAGAAATTACAGGTTTTAAGTCAACGTAAATTTTTCCTTGCCTGAGTTGATTAACATAAACTTTGGCTGCATAGTAAATAACTCCTTTATTAAAACCTTCTATATTTAATACCGGCATTTTAATGGTAACTTATAGAACCATTATCAAGTTTGGCTCTCATATCTAAAAATGAATCTTTGAGAATAGCTATCCATCCTGCTTCATAGGTATCAATAAATTCCAAATCACGGATAGTATTTTGACCTTTATATAGCAGTGCATTGAGAAAACTAATCAGAATATCTTTACTCTCAGCAGAGCTAAATATTTTTTTAAACGCATAATCTGTTTTTGGATTAATAAATCTCATAATAAATAGCGTCTTAATTATTGATATTTTTACTTCAACCTAGGGACGTTGCGCAACCTTCCTACCTACTTCCAATTTTTGACTTTCTTTAGAAATATCCAAAAATCCAAAGTAAAATCAATTATTATCCATAAATTATCAATTATTTCTCCCTATTCCCTATTCCCTATTCCCTATTCCCTATTCCCTATTCCCTGTTCCCTTGTATAAATTTGCCCGTCATCCCAAATAGATTTAATCCTAGTTTGAACAGCACTCAAAAAACCAAGAGTATAGAAACTGCCACGAGTAATTATTTTTATAGGAGAACCACCTTTATAACAAGGAGGGTGGCCCAACACATGACAATCAAATAATTTGGCAAAGAAACGCAGACATTGATTAGGAGTGAGATTTTTTAATCCCATGAAAAAGTGATTATGATAGAAAGTAACTTGATATTTGAGAGACCTTGTAGAAATATCATGGCAACCTCCACTTTCTTCACCCAAATGAACTAAAGAAGCTTCCGGGTCAAACCAAATATGATAACCAGTTTCTCGCAACCTCAAACAAAAATCTGACTCTTCCCGTACTGCACTACCACGAAACCTCTCATCAAAATTCAGGCCATACTTAGTAAAAATCTCTCGGCGATAGGACATATTACAACCTCTTGCTGAAATGACTCGTTGAGCTTTAACCGTATGTACCAGATCGATATGATACCAAGCAATACCAGGGTCTGATGCTTCAGGGGGCAAATCCTCTATTTCCAATTCTCCACCAGAATCTCCTAATTTCATCCGGTCAAATACTCGTCCTGCCACTGCCCCTATCTCTGGGCGATCAACATAGTTACGAGCATGAGTAGCCAAAAATCCTGCTTCCAAACGTACATCATCATCAATAAAAATGATTATTTCCCCACTACAATGTCTAACCGCATAATTTCTTGCCCCTGGTAAACTCGCCCAAGTCAGACGGAATAATTTAATTTTTCCAACATTAGCTTGTTCTTCTAAATAAGCTTGAACTTCTGGTTTATGAGTAGCAGTTTGGTCAACTACCAAAACTTCAAAATTAGGGTAGTCTTGCTTAAGAATATCAGTGATCGTATCTACTAGAGGTTCCTCCCGATTATAAGTAGGAATAACAACAGAAATGGGAATAGTTAATTGTTGATTTTCTTGAGTTAGAGATTCGTTCATTTTTCACCTTCTTAATTCTTATTTACTATTTTCCATTTCTTCTTCAGCTTTAATTCTTGCCTGTTCCTGTTTATCAATTTCTGGCAACCTGAAAACTACCCCAGCAAAATACCAGTAATAAACAGCAACTGGGTCTACATCAAGAGGATAATAATAAGTGTTATAACTCATAATTAGAACAAAAACCCAATAGCTTGCACCCAAACTGCGTAGATTTTTATCTTTAACTGAGCGATAAGCTTTAAAACCACTAAGAGTAATACTTGTTAATAGTACTAACATTGCAATTGCGCCTATAGGTCCTATTTCATACATTAACTTAGGATAATAAGTTTCAATTAACCTAGTTCTACCAAAAACTCTAGCTGAGTTAGTAGCTCGCCCTAGACCCTTACCAAAAATTCCATCTTGTGCGTGACTGGACTCCTCAAATTGTTGGGTAATAAAAGCAGTGGGTGGTGAAGCCTTCCAACGACTCACAAAACTATCTATTCGTTCTTGAACAACTTCGGGATTAGATACTACTACTCCTGTAAGAAGAATACCTAGTCCAATACCAATAGGAAGAAACCTTTTGAGGTTAGCTACCTGACCTGTTAAGACTAAAAGTATTATTGTTACTGTAGGAACTAGAGCTAAAGCAATTCTTTGACCGCTAATAGCTGAATTAATAAAAACTACTGCCATACCAAATAAACCCCCTATTCGCCAGAGGGGAGAGGGGTCACTAAAAGCAACTGCAAAGGTAAACGCAGCATTAGAAATCAAGAACCATCCCCATTGCCAAGGCGCAACAAAAGTACCAGGTAAACGAATTACACCCTGACTAGGGCTAAATAGTAGAGCGCCCCCTATTAAACATTTAGCTTCTAGGCTGGCCTTAAATAATTGGTCTCCACTAAAACCACGAGTACCATTACACTTACCAGAACTTAGGAATTGGTACTGTACCATACCAAGTAAACAGCAGATAATAGCCAGAATTACTGTAAGACGGGCTGCAAATAATAACTCTTTTTTACTTTTGAGTTTATAGTAAGCTCCTGTAATTAGAGGTAGGTAGCCAATCATTGCTTTGAGTCCCAATATTCCCATCGCAATTGGGTTATCATTAGTTGCATTTGGTCTGCGTGGGTCTGGTGGTTCAAACTGTTGAGCACCATTAACAAATAATAGGGTGATCAGACAAAACCCCAATAAAAAGTACAAGGGGTTTTTCAGTGCCTTGGGAATGATGAATGGATTTCCTGTATTTTTGCACCACATACCAATGCCAATCATTGCTGGAATGAAGAAGCCATCTTTAGCTAACTGAAATATTGGACTTCCACCACCGATCCAGTAAGTAACGGTACCAGCAAAGGGCAAATAGATCATAAATCCCCAAAGCCCTAACATTGGATACTTGAAAGAAAGACCTAAAACTGCTACGCCACCACCACCAGCAAGGGCGATTTTGGGGTCAGCTACAAAAAATAATACGACACCAATTACAGCACCCAAACCACCATAAGTAACCAGAGCGCCAATGGCCTGCTGAATTTGTTTGGCTCTTTGGCGCTTTCTGGCAGCCAGCTCCTTTTTACTAATCTGAGGTGCAGCAGGTTTGCCTTTCTTTTTTGATTTGCTTTTTAATTTCTTTTTCGACTTTTGTTTTGTTGGCATTGTTGAGTCAGTTTTAGACCAGATGTTGCTGGACTGCTAAAACTAAGTTCTCTGTCCAAGAGTTTGCTAGTTCAGCATTAATTGCTTCTACCATAACTCGAATGACTGGCTCTGTGCCAGAGGCTCGGACTAAAACCCGCCCAAAATCTGCTAGAGCTGTTTCTGCTTCTTCAATAGCTCTGACTAATGGTTCGCAGTTTTTCCAGTTCGCTCGGCGATCGCGGTCTTCAACCCGAATATTTCGGAGCAATTGGGGATAGGTCTGAAAGCTTTGGTCTACTAATTCTGCTAGAGAAATTCCAGAATTTTTTACTAGGGTCGCCAAATGCAACGCCGTCATTAGACCATCTCCTGTAATGCCATAGTGGGGACAGAGAATATGTCCTGATTGTTCTCCACCTAACATTGAACCTGTGCGCTGCATTTCTGCGTGAACGTATTGGTCTCCGACTTTAGTCCGTAACATTTGTCCACCCTGTTTGTGCCAAGCACGTTCAAACCCTAAGTTGGCCATAACTGTACTAACAATTAAATTATTTGGTAGTAACCCTGCTTGACTTAAGCTTTGACCCCAAAAATAGAGTATATAATCTCCATCAATAGAACGACCTTGAGAATCTACCGCTAATACTCGGTCAGCATCTCCATCAAAGGCAAATCCCATATCAGCTTTATTTTCTATTACTGTTTGTTGGAGGGAATGAAGGTGAGTTGAACCACAGTTCACATTGATCCGATCGCCGTTTGGTTGGTCATGTAAACAAATAATTTCTGCTCCCATTGCCTGAAAAACTTCTGGGGCGGTATGAACTGCTGCTCCCCAAGCTAAGTCCAGAACTATTTTCATTCCCTGGAAATGTCCTGCTATTAAAGGAGAATGTAGAGATGCTTGGTACTCCTTGACTAATTCTGGTCTATGGTAGTGTTGTCCCCAGTTACTATGGATGGTGGGAAAATCTGCGGTTCCTCTAATTCCAGATTCTATCTGTTTTTGTAATTCTGAAGAGAGTTTTGTACCATCGGAACCAAAAAATTTTATTCCATTATCTTCGGGTGGATTATGACTAGCAGAAATCATTATTCCACCTATTGCTTCTGAAACGCTAGTAAGATAGGCAACGCAAGGAGTGGGGCATAAACCTAAATTCCAAACTTCTAACCCTGCTGCTGTTAAACCTGCTGACAGAGCCATAGCTAACATATTGCCAGAGTTTCTGGTATCTTGACCCATTATTACAGGGCCAGAGTTTGGAGAATATTGGCGCAATACTTGTCCAGCCCAAAAACCTATTTGTAGGGCTAGGGGGGCGGTGAGTAGTTCTCCTGCTTTACCTCGGATGCCATCTGTACCGAATAGTGGTGTTGTGGGCAGTGAGTTATTGTTCCAAGGCAATGTTGTTGTTATTGCTTTGGCTGATAAGTTAAAGGTGTTTTGTCCGTAAGCTGGTTTGAATGATGGTGTTGCTACCATAATTTTCACTCCTCGTCAAGATTAAGTTATTCTCACTCTCAACAAAGAGAATAGCACTTCCGGATTAAATAAGAAGGTGGGAAGATAGGGTTTGGGGAGTTGGGGAGATTGAATATTGAAGTATAGATTAGTAAGTGCCCATGCAAAATTAATTTAACATTTTTAATTGATTTTCCTTTCTACAACATTCGCTCTGAATCTGAGAAATAATACTCTTTTAAGTTGAATAAAAAATCATGTGCATAGATAAAACAAAGATAATCTTTATGGCATCACAATTTTTGTGAGGATGCAACCGAAAATACTTTGACGTGCGATTTTTTTAGGAGCTTAACAGAATGAAAATGTTTGTGGCTTTGCACTCAAGAGCAATGGATAGAAAGATTTGATGAGGGAAAAACATTTGTGGGAAGCTCCACAAGATTAAAATATTTTTGGTACTGCTTCTGGGAAAATTCCTGAAAGCGTTTTAGACTCAAACAGGCGCACTTTTTTCCACCCTAAGATGGAAATAAACTATATGCAGATTTGTTTGCTAGGTTGTCTTGCAGTAGCTGGATCAAGATTAAACTCAGTATCTACAAATTCCACAGAATGATAAGTATTAATCCACAAGTGAGCGCCACATTTTGCTGGTTCGTAAGGTCGATAGACGATCAGGCAAGGACCTGGAATATATAAGTCATAACCATAATCGTTGCGTTTGCCGTCCTTAACAGAAATGACAGGTTCCAATTTTTCTGGAGGTTTACCCTTATTCCCTTTAATCTTGCTTTGATTAACATGAATCATTTTAGGTTCAGTGGGTTCTTGCTTGTGCCAGATACCTTTCGGACCGCGCCGAGCCGGAATTATTACAGGCATTCCACTTTCAGAAACTGGTATTTCCCAGAATCTACCATTTTTCTCAGCATCTTTGACTCTTCCCTGAGCTAATAAAACTAATAAACGTTGACGAGATATACCTAATAAAATAGATGCTTCTCTAGTACCCATGATTTTTTCTTCAACTATTGGACAATAGTAAATATATGATAAAAAGATAACTTTCTCAAAGTTACCTAAGAATAATAGTAAATGAAATTATTGATTTTGTGGTAGTGGTTTACAAGTAGTAATATTCAGCATATTAGAGACTGTTTGTAAAATAAGTATTAAGAGAACATGCGAGTGACTAAAATCTAAAAGCGGTAATACTTCAAGAGATTGAAATTTGGTAGGTAGAGAAGTATTCAGTACATATATTCCTAGATTTTTAAGCGACAAATATTTGTCTTGATTTCTTCCTCCTTATTCCCTATTCCCTATTCCCTATTCCCTGTTCCCTGTTCCCTGTTCCCTGTTCCCTGTTCCCTATCTCCTTTTTATATTTCCTTTACAAACAATCTCTTAAGTCAACTAGAGACCGACTGAGTATTATGCTTGACACTCCACGGACTAAAGTCGCGTGGATTCTTAAGGGTCACAAATTTGACGGACTTTCCTCACGTCAAATTTTACCCTTAATGGCATAGCCAAAGATGCCTAAGCGTCTGTCCCGGGTAAACCCATTCAGGTTGCTTTTTGCTCCAATATTTGCAGCACCGTTACAGTCAGCATTTATCAATTTTCCTTCCCTAGTGTTGAGGGTTTTAGCCATTTTTTGAGCTTAATTCCCAACAACTCTATTGTATAAAAAAGCAGATTTTTGTTGAGATTTTATACCGAATAAAAGTGATTAGTCACCCCTTTGTTAAAAACTTACCCCTGTAAGCACCCCACCTCCCCATTTCTGAATTACCTCCCTAGTAGCTAAACCAGTTTTTTCCCAACTAAACTCTTTAGCTCTAGCCAAACTTAAGGTTGAGAGTCGCGATCGCTCTCCTCCATCTTTAGCAATAATATTCATGGCATCTGTTATTTCTCCCACATTTTTCGGGTTAACTAAAATAGCAGCATCTCCAGCAACTTCTGGCAGAGATGAAATATTAGAAGTAATAACAGGGGTACCACAACCCATTGCTTCCAATACAGGAAAACCAAAGCCTTCCCACAAACTAGGAAAAACCAGAGCGATCGCTTGATTAATTATTTTGGGTAATTCTGTTGTGGGAACATAGTCTAGAAATTTGACTAATTTTGTTAATTCTAGTTCTTTTATTTGAGTTTTTAAGGTGGGTGTATAAGTATTATCTGTAGGTCCGGCAAGCCATAATTCATACTCGGAAAAATTAGGTAAATTAGCAAAAGCTTCTATCAACCGATGTAGATTTTTATAATGATCGTGGCGACCAAGATAAAGAAAGTAATTTTTCGTAGGTAAGTCTAAAAATTGGAATTTTTCAGAGTCATAACCTAAAGGAATAGGAGTAATTTTTTGAGGTGGTATTTGGAAAAAATCAGTAATATCTTTTGCCGTAGCTTGAGAATTACAAATAATATGTTCTGCCTGGTTTAATACTTGAGGAATATAATATTTGAAATAAGCAGTTAAGCGCGAACCAGGTTTTGGAAAACGTAAAGGAATTAAATCGTGAGCCATGACAATATAACGACACTGAGAAAATAATGGCGCTTCTGGAAGGGGAGAAAAAAGTAGATTTCCTCGTAATTTTTTATAGATATTTGATAATTGAAATTGAGTCCAAAATAATCGTCGTAAATGACCTTTAGTTCCCTGAGCGGGTGTCATATTATTAGGGATGAGATGGCAGTTAAAATTGGGAATTTTATTAGGAACTAATAGGGTAGGATTAAGTTGTTGAAGTTGCGGCAGGATGTTATTAGCGTAGACGGATATTCCTGTAGGTTGGGGAATTAATACTGATAAATTTATTATAAGTTCGTTAGACATTTGCGCTCAGACGGATTATGGCACGGATATACGGATTAAGATAAGAGTCCAGCAATAAGTTTAGGTTGGATTTAAGATAAAAATTCCTCCGATCAAATAATACTTTGTTGGGTTTGACTTCGTTCTACCCAACCTGCCAAAATTTTAAATACTGTAGGTTGGGTTGAGGGAGTGCGATTGGTTTGGCTTAACGAACTCCTATGTAAGTTAGGCCACTCCCAAAACTAGGGATAACTAAGCGTATCCATGCAGGTTGAATTCCTGCTGTGCGGGATGCGCAGTGACTTCCATTGCTCAGGTTTCCAAGGTAACAACTTGGTCTGGAGGTGCATGGGCTTAAAGCCTTCAATAATTAATAATTAATAATTAATAATTACCTCTTCTTAAAAACGGATAGGATTGGTTAAAAGGAATTTTTTGGTTTTTTTCTCCTTGCTCATGAGAGGCTTTAAACCTTAATTTTTCGGTAAAAATAGAAGGTTTTACCTGGTTATCTTAGGCCTTGGGAGTTGCATAAGGTTAACGCACAGTCAATAAGCGTATTACCGCTCGTCACCCAAAATTGGTGAAATTAAACCTGGTACACCAAACCCAAAAGGGATGCCTTGTACAACTGGTAACGTAGTTTGGAGGGCGTTATCGCATCTAGTTAGGGCCGGGCGAGGCTAGGAGCCTAAGTGTAACGTGAAATGGTACTAGGGAACGAAGTAACCCCTTAAGACTCTCAGGTCTCGACCCCTGAGTAGGGAAAGTTTACATGATGTCTTTTAGGGCTAAGGATTCCCTAAAAAGCAAGCCTGGAGTAATTTCTAGGATGTGCAGACCTGGGGAGGTAACAAGGTTGGCGGGAAACAGAAACTCAATAAGGCAAAACCTATCTCGTGCCAGTATGAAGTGGAAGCCGTGCCCACTATAAATAAGAAGTCGATGCCTAAGAAGCTAAATGTACAGGAAGTACATGAGAAAATGTGTCCAACCCTAGAACCCTTGAGACAAAGGTGGGAAGAAGGGAGTATGTCTACCTAACCTGGAAATCCTTGTTATTAGGAGCCGTGTGAGCTGGAAACTCTCACGCACGGCGCGTGGAGTAGAGGTGAGGGATAGGGATATCCCCATCGACTACCTCCGAAACCCAACATTTTCAGTCAATTTGGTTCAGATAAGACAAAAATTACTCTAATCAAATGATGGTTTGTTAGGTTTTACTTCGTTCTACCAAACCTACGTTTAACTTCCAACTTTTAACTTTTGACTTAAAAGGCTGTGTTGGGTTTCACTTCGTTCTACCCAAACTACAATTATGTCTGATAAATTTCCTAATGGCTTTGAACTTAATATTAGCTATTTTATAATTTATTGGCAGGTTAACTAAAGCAGCTATAGTAATTCTGAGTAATCTATATATTAAAACTAATTTATTTGTATGTTTTTCTAAACTCAATAGATAGCTATAGATGCTATGTTCAAGTTTTAATTCTGGGTTTTTATTGGTAATAGAAGATGGTTGATGAATTACAGATATTGTTTGAGTAATGGCTATTTTATGACCTTGTTTTACATAGCGTCTACAGAAGTCAAAATCTTCATAATATAAAAAATAATTTTCATCAAACTGAGGGCATTTTTCAAAGTTTTTGAGGTTAATTAACATACTGCATCCTGTTACCCAATCTGTGGTTAATGTTTCTGTTTTGGAAAGAAATTCATTGGCAATTATTTTGCCAGTTTCGGGAATAAATCTTCCGCCACCAAACCAAATTTTACCTGTGGGTTTGTAGACGGTTGTTCCTAATATAGAAAATTCTGGATTTTTGGCTAAAAAATGATGTGCTTTTTCCAGAGAATCAGGTAATAAATAAGCATCGGGATTAATTAACCAAACTATTGCTTGGGGATTTTGAGTATAAATCCAATTTAATCCTAAATTGCACGCTTTGCCATATCCTAAGTTAGTTTCTGAGTTGATAATAATTGTTGTATTATTTTGAAATTGATAAATAGAATTATCGTCGGTAGAATTATTGATGATAATAATTTGCTGAAATAGTTGGGGAGTTAATTTAATAGAATTGATTAATTTTTTAATTAACTCAGTTGAATAGTAGTTAACCGTGAGAAAGTAGATAGTCTTTATATTAGTTTTTCCTTCGGAGTCTAGTGATGAAAGTTCAGGATAAACCAGGTTTTTCCAAAAAGATTGTCTAATTAGAAATTATTCAACTATCAACCCGGTTTCTTAGAAGGAAGTAGGGTGAAAGTTCAGGATAAACCAGATTTTTCCAGAAACATTGTTGGATTAGGAATTATCCTAATAAAAACCTGGTTTCTTAGGGATAAGTCAAGTGAAAGTTCACTATAAACCAGGTTTTTGAAAAAACATTAGTTGAATTAGAAATTATCCTGATAAAAACCCGGTTTCTTAGACGGTAAGGGTTAAAAACCCATTCTAAACTTAAAAAAAATAATCTTGCTGACTGCTGACCGCTGACCGCTTTTTTAATCAAGTTAATTCTATTTGACTATCATCTCCAATCATAAACCGTAATGCTTTAGGACGTTGTGGAGCATTAATTAGTTGGGCGCGACGACCGAGTAAACTATCAACAATACGTTGATGAATTTCAATAATTTTTGCTCCTTGTAATATGACACTATGTTCTAGGTCAACATCAATTAAAGTTACATTATCGGCAATACTACTATAAGGACCGATAAAACAATTTTCCAAGTGACAATTATCACCTATAATAACAGGACCTCGAACACTACAATTAATTAATTTTGTATTTTCACCAATTTTTACCCTGCCAATAATTTGACTTTGATAATCTATTTCTCCATCTATGGATTTAGTTATCCGAGTATCTAAAATAATTTGATTGGCACTGAGTAAATCATCTTTTTTACCTGTGTCTAACCACCAACCTTCTAAGGTGCGTGCTTCTACAGAAATTTCCGGTTCTTCACCAGAAGTTTGTTGGTCAATTAAATATTGAATAGCATCAGTAATTTCTAATTCGCCTCTAGCGGAAGGTTTGATATTAGCAATAGCATTATGTATTTTTTGAGAAAAGAAATATACACCCACAAGAGCCAAATCTGATGGTGGAACTTTAGGCTTTTCAACTAATCCTAATACTCGTCCTTGTTCATCTACTTTTGCCACACCAAAAGCTGTAGGATTAGGAACTTTCCGTAGTAGAATTAAAGCGTCTAATTGTTTTTGTTTAAAAGTATCTAAAAATTGCCCTAACTGACTTTCAATGATATTATCTCCGAGATACATTATGAAAGGAGAATCTCCCAAAAATGGTTGAGCAATTTTAACAGCGTGAGCTAAACCTGCCGGTTGTTCTTGGAGAATATATGTAATTTTAGCTCCAAATCTTTCGCCGTTTCCTGTTAATTCTTGTACTTCTTTTCCCGTTTCTAGACTAATAATAATTCCGATGTCGGTAATACCTGCTGCCACAATACCCTCAATTCCGTACCACAAAATAGGCTTATTAGCAACTGGTACTAATTGCTTTGCTCCTGTATAGGTAAGAGGACGTAATCTCGTTCCTTTTCCTCCAGAGAGAATTAATGCTTTCATGTTAATTTATGATTAGGAGTTTTTGCGGTAGTTTGTGTTTTTTGGTGTAATTTTTTTTTAGTCTAACATAAGCTCGACTGGCAATCAATTGTAATTTTAATAAATTAAGGAACAAGTGAAAAACTTGTAGAGATAGCTATTGCTAGATTTTTTACTAATGATAAATACTATGATAAGCAGGTAAACAAAATAAATTACACATTATTATAAGCTGAAATCCTTACTGTGTAAACATCACTTGTGTAAATAATTCTGTGTAGGTGCTGATGATTCTAGTTTTTCTTATTCTAATTCTATAAAGAATATAGCAATCCTAAATAGGTTGTGACAAATCAAAAAGTAAATAAAAAAACTGAAACTCTTACGAGTTAAGTGTTCCCAGTTAAGTGTTCCCTAAAAAGCAGTAAGATTTTTGACACGAATAAAATAGGATTGCTATAGCTTTATCTGTTACCAACATAATATTTGGAAAATCAGGTTTTAATTTCCTATCAGTAGATATTCGCAGAAGGAGTTTAAGTTTAAAGAGGTATAATAGGAATTAATTTTCGAGTCCACCATCGAAGAAGAAATGTAAGGATTCAGGTGTAGGGGTTGAAAAAATCATCCCAATGACTCAGAGATAGTAA
>NZ_JBNHEP010000002.1:0-34819 GCF_050015995.1 Dapis brunnea BLCC-M229
AAACTTTTGATTGATCGGGCTAAATTTTTGGATACATATCAAAATCATCCCTTGAAACTTTTGATTGATCGGGCTAAATTTTTGGATACATATCAAAATCATCCCTTGATAATGCAACACTATAAAATTTATTCATAGTATTACTACAAAGTAGAAACCTTCTAAAAAAATCTAAAATTTTATAACAACTTTACCAAGGCTTCAGCTAAATATTCATATTGGGAAAAACTATTATAAATTTGAGCCGAAATCCGTAAAAGTCGCTTCCTTTTATTAGACCAACGAACTATAGGGATCTCAATTCTAAACTTCTCCCACAAATCATTTTGTAAAGGTGAAATAAAACCACTATAAACCTCATCCCCCCGCTCATCAGGCAATTTCACAACTGTCATTGAACCAATCATTTCATCTGGGCAACAATAAATTTTTATTCCCAACTTTTCCTGCAATAAATGTCTAGCTGCCAATGCCATAGACTTATTTTTTTCCATTAACTCTGACCAACTCCCAGGTAGCAATGAACCCATAAATTTAATTGCTTCTGGTACACATAAATAAGCTGTTGGATCGTCCGTACCTACCCAATCAAATTCTAAGTGAAATCGTGACTTATCTATACGGGTAGAATTAGCACCATGACTAATAGTTAAAGGATGAATATTCTCTTGTTTATCCTTACAAACATACAAAAAACCAGCACCTTTCGGCGCACATAACCATTTATGACAATTTCCTGTGTAATAAGCAGCCCCTATTTCTTCTAAATTAAGTGGAAGCATACCCACTGCATGAGCGCCATCTACTAATGTATCAACACCTCGTTTCGCTAATTCTTTTACCAGTTGTTTGATAGGAAATACAAATGCTGTTGAACTACTAATGTGGTCAAGCAATGCAAGTCTTGTTCTTGGTGAAATGTGTTTGATAACTGCTTCGACTATTTGTTGAGGAGACTCTATAGGAAAAGGTAGGGATGCCACTATAACTTTTGCACCTGTGCGATCGCTAACAAAATTCAGCGCATTGCGACAAGCGTTGTATTCTTGGTCTGTGGTTAGTAACTCATCGGTGGGGGAAAAGTTGAGGGAGCGCAACACTGCATTTACCCCAGTAGTTGCATTTGGAGCAAATGCTAATTGGTCTGATTTTGCACCAACAAACTCTGCTAGTTTCCCTCTAGCTTCATCCAGTAGAGTTTCAAACTCCCGAATAAAAAAATGTACTGGTTCTCTTTCCAACTTTTCCCGCAGTTGGGTCTGAGCTGTCAAGACCTGCAATGGACAAGCTCCAAAAGACCCATGATTGAGAAAAGTCACATTTGGGTCAAGAGACCAATATAGAGGCCATTTATTAGTATGTTCGTACTGAAACATAAATTTATTAATTCTATAATTCTGAGCCTAAGATGTTAGTAGAAAAATAGAACCACTAAATATCTCCACTTCCAGAACCTAAAATTTTTAAACTCCCCGGGCAAGATTCGAACTTGCGACCAATCGGTTAACAGCCGACCGCTCTACCGCTGAGCTACCGAGGAATGAATTTTTTCTCGTTTCCTGACCTACGATTACTTATCTTAACCGGGAGCCAAGATATTTTGCAACCCCTTTTTTATTTTTTATTCTTATATTTTTTATTAGATAATTTTATAACTTAATTATTTACTTTTATAAGAATATATGATATAATACCTATTTTTTTCCCATTCTCAATTCAGCTAGGCGCTTTTGAGATTCTGGATCTAAATAACTGGCCAGAAAACGCCTTGATGCTTTTTTGCTTCGTTGACACCTACTCCGAACACGACTTGCCACACTTTCCACATCATGGGCAAGCTGTTGGGAAGATATCCACTCAGCACCATAACCAACCACAGTCAGCTTTTCATCTCGATCTGAAGTAGCTACGATTAACCTACTTCTAGACAAATGCACCTCCTGGCGAAGATTAGCACAAGCTTTCTCTATATATGTATCCGCTGTCTGACCAAACTCTGTATAATGAACTGATAATTTGTCTGTAATAGTTTCTTTTGCAGTAGGAGTATATTGGTATTGGGAATCAAATACTATCTGAGTATTTAAGTCCTGAGTAGCACTGTAGTTTACCAGAGCCTCTATCAAATCTCTTCTGGCCGTTTCTAAGCCATGACAATTACGAATTTCTCGGATACGAGGCCATAAACCAATTACATTATAGCCATCTACAAGTAAGATAGTTTGTCTTAAAGGACGTGACATGACTCAAGGTGATTATTATTTAGATAATGTTAACAAATACTAAGTTAACATAACTTTTATCTAAACTTCATAGTGATAAGTACCCAATGCCAAATTAATTTAACATATTTGAAAGTCCTATCAGGGTAAAAATCTACTTGTATAGTTTCATAACTATAGCTAAGAAAGAATTGGTTAAGACATAGACTGATGATGAATTTTAGACAGTAAAAATGTTTTTCCAATCTTCCCAGTTCTCTGCTATCTATAGAAGTAAAACCAAATTTATTTTACCGAAAAATTTGGGTTAATAGCCTTCTCTTTCAAGGAGATAAAAAAAAGAATATTCCGTATTTTCAATCCTTCTGATTCAGCAGTCGGTACTGATAAATGAATTGCGAATTTACGACCCAGGAGGCTAACTGATAAATTAAATGACCTATCTACTTAACTTAACCAGCAAATATACTAATCATAAGTAATTTGTAGAAAAAAGCTGTAGGGGTTTAGTTTTCCAAATTATTCTTAATAAGAGTCGAAGAGAGTGATTAAATTTTAGGAGATTGAAGCATTCCCCATTGTAAGATAAACCAAGGAATTTTGAAGTTAGGAATAAGCCAAGCATACTTTCTTAATATAGGGATAGCATTAGGCACTATAAAACGAAGAGAACGTAATGAAACTGGACGTTTACCATGTTCATCAACTATTCTATACTTTTGAGCTAATTCAGCTACAATCTGCACTTTTCCTGTTAAATTTATAGTATTTTGTTGCTCTAATAAAGAAGCAATGACCCTTCCAGTCAACAAAGGTGTTTCCCAATTAAAATTATCCCTGAAAGTAACATCGTGAGGTTGAATCTCATCCTGAGTATTCAAATCTTCAGCAAATTCCAACATATGTTCCGTGCTGACAATTCCTGGCCAAATGGAAACCGATGTGATATTATCAGGTTTTAATTCTACTGCCATGTCTGCTGCCAAACGGTCACAGGCCGATTTTCCCACTCCATAAGCTGCCCCAAAAATATAAGACATTCCTCCCCAAGAAGAAATAGTACAAATTAGTCCTTGTTGACGCTGACTCATTAAACGAGCAGCAAAAACACTTGCGACATAATGGCTACGCAGACCAACATTATTAATAGCATCCCAAAGACTCAGAGTGTGTTTCCAAAATGGCTGGCCATAGGCATTAGCGATCGCTCCTACTCCAGAAAAAACGTTATTTACTAATAAGTCAAGCTGCCCATTTTGTTCACTTTCAATACGTTCAAATAGCAACCTTACCTGCTCATCATCACTATGGTCTACTTGAATAGGAAGACAGACACCACCCACTTTTTCAATCTCTTGTTTGGTTTCTAAAAGTGTTCCAGAAACATTGTCACTAAAAATAGTATTAAGTGAGCGCCCCGTAATATAAACAGTTGCTCCTGCTTCCCCTAAACCAATAGCAATACCCTTACCAATACCTCTGGTTGCTCCAGTGACTAAGGCAACTTTACCCAAAAGATTTTTCGTCATCTCAATCTATCTGAATAATAAGTACCTGTTAAAAATTAATTTAACATTTGTAAGTAGGACGCAGGAATTGACATCCTCCCGACGTTGCGCTGACGCGACAACGCGGGATTCCCTAACATCAGTGATAGGGGCTTTCTGCTGCCTCTTTCAGAGGAGCTGCGCTAACATAGCACCTGCCTCCTAGGCCGAACCTCTTTTCGGTCTTATGGTCGCTCCACAGACTGACACTGCTAGCCCAGCAGCCTAGTTTAATTTAGTATAGCACACTATTGTAAAAACCGCTCTTATTGATTGGTTTTCATCCCGACGCTACCCTGACCGAGAGCGCGGGTCTTCAACCAACGTTGAGATAAAAAATATACTTGTGTAAACCAACAGTGGTGCTAAAAATAATTTTTTCTACCTATTTCACCTGACCATCAAATATAAAATTAATTTGCCTTACCTATCTTAATATTATTTACCCACAATTATCCCCGCCTACTATTCCTAACTTCCTGAAGTTTAAACTTAAAGGCTTAGTCCAGGGGCGATCGCTTAAAATGAATCTTTAATTAAACGTTGTTTCAAAAGTTCAGGACTGCCTTGGTCTACTACTTGGCCTTTATCTAGTAGAAATGCTCCATCAGAATAATCCAACTCATTTAAACGATGAGTAACCCAAAGAGCAGTAATACCACGCTTTTTCACCAAACTTTGAACTTGAGTCACCAAATCTAATTGACTATCTGGATCGAGTAAAGCAGTAGGTTCATCCAAAAGTAATATGTCACAGTTGCGACCAATAGCACCAGCAATAGCAATTCTTTGTTTTTGTCCCCCGCTCAAAGCATATATAGGTCGGCGTTGTAGTTCTAATAAATTTACAGCAGTCAAAGCATCTTCTACCCGATGACGAATTTGAAGTGGAGAAAGTCTCTCTTCAACTAACCCAAAAGCAATATCTGCTCCCACTGTAGGCATCACAAGTTGATGGTCAGGATTTTGAAAAACAAAACCTATTTTCCCTTCAAAATGAATTGTTCCAGACTGAGGAGACAAAAGTTTTGCCAATAATCTTAACAAAGTTGATTTACCACTGCCATTAGTACCCAAGAGCATCCAAAACTCTCCCTTGGGTACTTTTAGAGAACAAGAGCGTAATACTTGGCTGCCATTAGGCCAATTAAAACAAATATCCTCTACTAAAATTGCTGGATGAGTAACTTTAATAGTTTTATCCTTTGGCTTCATTGGGTCAGGGCTACAAAACCAGGTGGTCTTCCAGTAGCAGCAGCACCAGATTTTTGGGAAATTTGAACACCAGAAACTTCACTGATTACTACAGCAATCTTTTTCTCTGGCATTTTCTCACAAGTAAGTTCTAAAACTTGAGGGTTTCCAGAGCTAATAGACTCAACGACTTGTTGATAAACAGCCTCAGCATCCTCAGCGGACTTACGTTGTACTGAGAATGGCACAGGGGTGTACTTCACAATGATGTCAATAGTGAACATTTTTTAATTAGTGAGCTTGAAGGGTAATTTTATCCCATTTTAACTGCATGCAGTATAACGAGAAATTTCCAACCTTGGGTATAGGGCTTCTTGCTTCAAAAGCTGTGTACCTCTCAACATACATTTTTACCACGATATGCCCCATCCTAGGTATTTCTTAAATTAAATTCTATGTTAATTTTACAATATTTTCAACTCGCTATTGATCGTCGCTACAGTTCCGTTGTGGTTTAGGTGGAAGGATGTATGGGATTTACCAAAGAAAAACAAATCTTCCAAACCTATCCTCTAAAGGATAAACAGCGTGAAAAGATTGCCGTCTAGACAGTGTATTAATTTAAGTGGTATTGAATTTTCAGTTTAAATCATCTATAAAATCCGCTTTACTAAACTTACCCAAACTTATTAGCCAGTGAGGGTTTTAGAACTGGATTCTTATTTTTCTGAGGCAATGCTGTACAAACACAGAAGACCACTACACAGTATGTAACTTATCTTCTCCAAAGGCTTAAAATTGGTGGGAACTCTACCTACTGACACAGATAATTTTCCCTTGTTGACCTAAGTTTTCTTATGTAATCCTATTTTCTGTTTATGCCCAAGCTTGAGAATACAATTGATAACTTAGATAAAATCTATCAGCTATTATTAAATTTGAGCCTTACCACTTATCACTTAAACTATCAATTACCTCATTATAACAAATTAGATATCATTTCAATAAAATTACAATTAATATCTAAATTATGTATAGTAAATATTTTTAACTTCTGTAGTTAGCCCCTTGAAATACTCTGATCCTGTCCTTGAGGGAGCCATGCAGGATTCTCAAACCTCATTACTATAGAGTTTCTACTCCTGGCGCACCTGCCTACAAAGCTCTTCTATTTCAAGTATTACAATTTATCTATATAATGAAACTGATTGTACGGCAGCCTTATTCAGGTTAGCATATTTCTCTTAGATAGAAGCACGATCTTGATTGATATTCCTATAAAACACTCCCTTAACCGAGAGCATAAGTCTTCAAACAACTTAACAATAGCACCTAATTTTTAACGAGAGATTGTATAGCAAATTGAGGTTGCCACTTGAAAAATCTAAAATCTAACAAAATAATGTCATAAAAAACTCATTTTTCTGGTTGCCCTGATCGAAAATTACCTTTATAATGAGAATCACGGTAACAAAATTAAACAATGTTTACAAAAATTCTCATATTCTGCTCAAGCAGAACAACATCATAATTAATGATGGTGGAGAAAAAACATTAGCCGTAGTTATCATAATTATTTGGAGAATTCCTTAATGACTGTAGCAGTCGGACGCCCACAATCTCAAAGAGGACCATTTGATGTCCTCGATGACTGGCTCAAACGCGATCGCTTTGTATTCGTTGGCTGGTCTGGTATACTATTGTTTCCATGTGCTTTCCTAGCCATTGGAGCTTGGTTAACTGGGACTACCTTCGTTACTTCTTGGTATACCCACGGATTAGCTAGTTCTTACTTAGAAGGCTGTAACTTCCTAACTGTTGCAGTTAGTAGCCCAGCCGATAGCATGGGACATTCCCTACTATTCCTCTGGGGTCCAGAGGCTCAGTGGGACTTTGCACGTTGGTGTCAAATTGGTGGTCTGTGGTCATTCACGGCTCTACACGGTGCATTTGCTCTGATTGGCTTCTGCTTACGTCAGATTGAAATTGCCCGTTTGGTAGGAATACGTCCTTATAATGCTATTGCATTCACAGGACCAATTGCCGTCTTTGTCAGTGTATTCTTAATGTACCCACTGGGTCAATCAAGCTGGTTCTTTGCACCTAGCTTTGGTGTAGCTGGTATATTCCGATTCATCCTATTTTTACAAGGATTCCATAACTGGACGCTTAACCCATTCCACATGATGGGTGTAGCTGGAATTTTGGGTGGCGCACTCTTGTGTGCGATTCACGGGGCAACAGTGGAAAACACACTGTTCCAAGATAGTGAACAGGCGAATACCTTCCGTGCATTTGAACCTACTCAATCCGAAGAAACATATTCCATGGTGACAGCTAATCGTTTCTGGTCCCAAATCTTCGGAATCGCATTTTCCAACAAACGTTGGCTTCACTTCTTCATGTTATTCGTACCTGTAACAGGATTGTGGATGAGTTCCATAGGTATAGTAGGTTTAGCATTGAACTTACGAGCTTATGACTTTGTATCCCAAGAATTACGGGCAGCCGAAGACCCAGAGTTTGAAACATTTTATACCAAAAATATTTTGCTGAACGAGGGTATCCGAGCTTGGATGGCTCCTGCAGATCAGCCACATAAAAACTTTATATTCCCAGAAGAAGTATTACCTCGTGGTAATGCTCTGTAATATAACCTAATTTATCAACGGATGAGTCTCGTACTTATCCTTGAATAGCTCCTACAGAAATGAGTATGTAGGAGCTATTATTTTTTTTGTGAAAATTAGCCCCTATTCCCTATTGCTAAATGAGTTATTGCCTTTTTTCACAAGCAGGACAAGTCCAAAAATTGATAATTGATTTTTTGCTATTCCCTGAAAAAAAATTAACCAGATAATTGCGTTCTCAAATTTTTGTGCTACTATAGTAAACGTAACATTAAGTAAACAAATAACCGCTCAGGGATAAAAGGAGGTGATGCCTATGCAAGATAGTAGTAAACGCATGGGTCACCTGGTTGGAAAATGCCGGCTGTGTGCTGGGGCTGCTCTCTAGCAGTTAGCCTTTGTTCCCACCCAGGGAACTATGAGGATAAACCTTAACCAGGCTGACCTAGAGTTCCTCCCGGCAGTCAGGTTCCAATCAAAGTGACCCCCTAGACCGCTCTTATCTGAAATTAGTTCTTAGGTATTTACCACAAAACTATTCAAGATAAGAGCGGATAGTTTTTTGAGTAATTTTAGGAATAGTTCAATGAGTGAATTACTAAGTGTAGAAGAAATTAATCAACGTGCTAGTAAATTATCAGACTGGAAATTAGAAGGAAACAAGCTTAAGTGTGTAAAAGAATTTAAAGATTTTGTTGAAGCGATAGGTTTTGTGAATAAATTAGTAGATCCGGCTGAATCATCACAACATCATCCAGACTTAGAAGTTTCTTACAATAAAGTGACAGTTATATTAACAACCCATGATGCTGGTGGCTTAACAGAAAAAGACTTTAACATGGCTCAAATAATATCTAGTTTAGGTTAGTCTAACTTTAACAGCCTAGGGGGAAAGCTCCCAATATCTAAATTTTATACTACAAAAATACAGGTGGAAGACATCATCTAGATTATCAAAAGCCATTATAAAAATATATCAATTCTTAGTATCTCATGTTTTCACCTAAGTGAAAGATCGTAAGTATTTAAAAGTATTTTAAGTAACTGAACTAGACAGTGCAAAGTTCTGGAAATAACTATTGCTAGCTAAGGCTTTCAGGGATCTCAAGATTAGAAACTCTCCATTGAGACCTGTAGGTGCTGTAAGTTTTTTCCAGTAATACTTTCAAGTCTTGAAAGCAAATCATTTTTTAGAAGAACTTTGTACTCTCCAGTAACTGAAAAATTATTTTTTATTACTTATTGCTACGAACGAAATTAATCAGGTGAAAACCAGTGGTATTTTTTTTATTATAGGTTGTTCAATAATTAATAATTAATAATTAACAATTAATAATTATTAGGTAGTGCATCAAGAAAGTGTGGGAATGATAAAATGAATATAGTCCCTAAATTGTGGAAATAATTATGGAATGTCCTCTGTGTGGTCATCATAGACCCCATAAGCACGGAAAAACCAGTAAAGGAACTCAACGATACTATTGTCCCGAATGTGGACAAACTTTCACGCTCTACTTTTGACACTCTATACTATCGTCGGCAAATTGAACCAGAAAAAATGCGCATGGTTCTACAGGCTCATGTTGAGGGCAGTAGCTTGAGAGGAATTAGCCGCACAGTTAACCTAGCTTATAATACAGTAGTTAGTTTGCTCAGAGCAGCTTCTCAAAAAGGGCAAATGATTCATAATGCCCATGTACAAAACATAGAAACCTCACAAATCAGTAGTGACGAATTTTGGTCATTCGTCCAAAAAAACAAAAACATTGTCAGATGAATGAATGGACAGAAGGTGATTGTTGGATTGGGATGACTCAAGCATCCAGAACGTGGATTGATTTTGGCCACTCGTGTCGGCAAACACACTGACCAGTTCATTACAGAATTAATTGCCAACATAGAAGGGAAAAGCAACTGTAAACAGTGGCATACTGATAATTGGGGTGGGTATGAGCGAATTCTCCCTCCAGAAGTAAAGCACATTATTGGCAAAGACCAGACACAGCAGTTAGAGCGAACTAACGGGATTGTCAGGCAGCAGATAGGTAGGTGGCATCGCCGACAGAATAAATTTGGAAAGGTCTCGGCACAGACAGAGATAACAGTGAGGTTAGCGTTGGCGGAGCAAGTGCGGCAGCTATATCGCCTATTTCAATTGGATTTGGGTTCATACTCGCAAAGAAAATACTGCGGCACAAAGAGCTGAGTTGGCGTTGGCGGAGCCTAGCGGCAGCTATATCGCTCCTTGGAGTTGGAACGACCTAATTACTTATCCCACACTTTACTGATGCACTACCAAATATTCTTAGTCTAAAATTACCTTCATCTGAGTACACTTTCATTGCGAAAACAATTATATTAATTAATACTAATATAATTTAAGGTCAAGGCTATTGACTAAGCCTCAACTATGCTTCAGTTAAATATATTTAAGTGGTTGCAGGTACCTACTGAGACTACAGAATTATTGATAGAGCAGTTACTAGACATTGGAGTTGCTTTATCTGACACTCATAATTTGGGTGAACTATTAAATTTAATATTATCCAAAAGTCGAGAGATAACTTGTAGTGATGCGGGTAGTGTTTATTTAGTAGATGAACTAAATAGCACGCAACAGAAGTTATTGTTCAAGGTCGCTCAAAATGATTCTTTATCAGAATTTGCCTTTCAAGAACTAGAATTAGCTATGACATCTGAAAGCTTGGCTGGGTACGTTGCTTTAACAGGTCATACTTTAAATTTACCAGATGTTTACAATCTTTCAGAAGATGTTCCCTATAAGTTTGATAAAAGTTTTGATCATACAACAAGTTATCGCACTTGTTCAGTATTAATTTTACCGATACAAAATCGACATCAGGAAATAATTGGAGTGCTTCAATTAATTAACCGTAAACTTAAATCTGATGTTGTACTGACAAAAAAAAATGCTAAAGAATTAACTCAGCCATACTCAGAATGGGAAGAGAGAATATTAATTTCTTTAGCCTCTCAAGCAGCTATATCTATAGAAAGAAATCATCTACAAGAAAATATAGAAAATTTATTTGAGGGTTTTGTCAAAGCATCAGTACAAGCGATAGAAGCTAGAGATCCTTGTACATCTGGTCATTCAGAGCGAGTAGCAAAATTAACGGTAGCTCTGTGTGAAGAAGTGAATATGATTACTAATGGTCTATTGTCAGGCATATATTTTAGTAGTCAGCAAATTCAGGAAATCCGTTATGCAGCTCTATTACATGATTTCGGTAAAATAGGTGTGCCAGAAGCTATTTTAACAAAACGCAAAAAATTATATGAGCAACAATTAGAGCTGATCCAGCAAAGGTTTTCTGTAGCCCAACGTACTTTGGAAATGGAATCTGCTCAAACTAAGTACAAATACTTGCTTGGACATTTGTCTGACATATCTCAACCACATACTCAAGACAATTGTCTTTTGTGCCAAAAAATAGAAAACTTGGATTTGGAGCTAGAAGCAGCAATTACTCAGCTTAACGACTATTGGCAAACAATACTAAGGGCTAACGAGCCGACAATTATAGCAGAAGAACCACTACAGCAACTACAGCAAATATCACTTTACACCTACAAAGATATAGATGGTCAAATTAAACCTCTGATTACACCAGAGGAAATGGCTCAACTTTTAGTTCCTCGGGGGAATTTGACCCCTGAAGAAAGACAAGCTATGGAAGCTCATGTAACAGATTCCTACGAATTTTTAAAACAGATTCCTTGGACAAAAAATCTACAGAAGATACCAGAAATTGCTTATGGACACCATGAAAAATTGGATGGCAGTGGTTATCCTAGGGGACTAAAAGAAAAGGACATTTCTATTCAAGCTCAAATTATAATTATCGCAGATATATATGATGCTTTAACGGCTGGCGATCGCCCTTATAAAAAAGGCTTACCTGTAGAAGTTGCTCTGAGAATTATGCGTTCTGAAGCAGCCAAGAATAAAATTAATAGCCATTTCTTGGAACTATTTGAACACAGACAAGTCTTTTCGATACTAGGACACAGCAAATAAGGTATACAAATTTCTATCAAATAATAATGTAGATGAAAAATTAATCAGGAGACTCTTGAGAGAATAAACAAAATTTTGGATAAAGGTTGTTGAGAAAAAAAAATTGTGATAGTCTGTCAATCATCTACCTAACTTATTTATATGGACAAGCTGCTGGTTTTGTAATTCTCAGCTTGGGTATACCTAAAACCTAAGATATTAAGGTAAAAATCTAAATTTGTAGTAAAGGTCTATAGAAGATTCTGTTTGTGCTATAAAAAAGTCGAACAAATATCAAAGTTTGTTCTAGGGTTGGAATTATTTTAATATTGCTCGAAGCAAACCTAATTCTGGAAAGAGGAATCTTGACTCTGAGAGAAAATTGGACTACCTGCACAATACTCCATTATTAATACCTCAATTAATATCCAATGGAGATGCAGGACTATCAAGCAATAATTGATTATCCTACCCTATGGGAAATAACTAAATATAAGAGCCAAATAGTCTCTCTGTAATCGGTGTGAGGATGAGGGGAAAATGTCAAAAATATTCTGGAATTGTTTACTTTTTAGTCCAGCAGTCTTGGGAGCAACCCTTGTTGCATCCTCAACCGCTGTGGCGATTGAAAGTCAATCAACTAATACAGTTATTCAGCCTCAAGCTGCAACAACTGAAAATTTATCAACAAATATAATAATAGATACACAAGGAACTGAACTATTAGCTCAAGTTCCTGGAACAAATTCGGCTAATTCCGTTGCAAATACACCAGCAACTACCATACGACAAATCAACCGCTACGGTAGAGAAGGTCGCAATCTTCGTCAACCAGGTCTTCGTAATATTAACAGAATTAATGGTAGAAATCGTAGCAGTAAAAAAGGTCAAGTTACTTCTGTATCTCAACTTTCTGATGTTCAGCCTACAGATTGGGCATTTCAAGCACTACAGTCCTTAGTTGAACGTTATGGATGTATCGTTGGATATCCAGATGGTACTTACAGAGGCAACCGTTCTTTGACCCGTTTTGAATTTGCTGCTGGTGTTAACGCTTGCCTAGATAGAATTACAGAACTTTTACAAGCTGCTCTAGCAGATACAGTAACTAGAGAAGACCTGGCGATTCTGCAAAGGTTACAAGAAGAATTTTCTGCAGAATTAGCAATTCTCCGGGGTCGTGTCGATGCTCTAGAAGCTCGTGCTGCTGAATTGGAGGCTAATCAATTCTCTACAACTACCAAACTTAGAGGTGAGGTAATTTTTGCCCTTGTTGATAACTTTGAAGACGAAGGGCGATATGGAGTATTTAGTGATAATACCCAGGATGAAGACCAAACAGTATTCCAATACAGGGTACGTCTGAATTTCAACACTAGCTTTTCTGGTGAGGACTTATTATTTACCAGGTTACAAGCAGGTAATGCTCAAGCATTTAACCAATGGATAGCCGAGTCAGAGGGACAACAAACCTTTAATATTCTTGACCGTACAGATGATACGCTTCAGCTAGATAAACTATTCTATAAGTTCCCTGTCAGAGATAACATCAGGGTAACTATTGCTGCTAATAAGGTAAGTTGGTACGATTTTGTTCCTACACTGAATCCTTATATGGAAGACTTTGATGGAGGAAGCGGTTCTCTCAGTGCTTTTGGTCAAAGGAACCCAATCTATCGGTTAGGGGGCGGTAAAGGACTGGGAGTTGAGTATGATTTTGGTTGTAAAGACCAATATGCTTGTACCTATAGTCCATTTTCTGTATCTTTTGGTTATTTAGCAGCAGAAGGTGAAGACCCTCGTGAAGGAAAAGGTCTATTTAACGGAGACTATGCTGCACTAGCACAGCTAACATTTACTCCCATCAGAAATTTCCAAGTTGGACTTACCTACAACAAAGGCTATTTTGGACCAGGGAATTTTGGATTTGATGATGGGGCAGCCACAGGTCTAGGTAATAATCAGAGTTTAAATAGTGGGTTTGTGGGAACTGGTATTGCTAACAGTGTGTATGGTCTAAATGCTGGACTCAATGACCGCCGACCAGGTTCAGTCAATATTGCCAAGCCAGTTTCTACTAATGCTTATGGTGTAGAAATGTCTTGGCGAGCTGCTGATTGGGTAACCATTAATGGGTTTGGTATGTATCTTGATGGAAAACTAATTGGCTTAGGTGATTTTGAAATCTGGACTTATGGAGCTACTATTGCTTTCCCAGATTTATTGAAGGAAGGCAGTTTAGGTGGTATTGTTGTAGGTCGGGAACCTTACTTGAATGACTTAGAAGTTCCTAATGGGTTAGCTTCAGGATTGCGAACAGATATGTCATGGCATCTTGAAGCATTCTACAAATATCAAATTACAGATTATATCTCAATTACTCCTGGTGTAACTGTCATTACAAATGCTAACCAAGATGATGATAATGATGAGTTAATTATTGGTACCATCAGAACTACGTTCCAGTTCTAGTGGTTAGATGGAAAAATTAGGGTGGTATTTCCCACCCTATAAATTAAAGAAATAGGACTTACTCACACCGAACCCAGAAATCCAATTTTTGCCTGGATGTGTATTGTTGAAACTAAAGATTTATTGTAGCAACTGGATTTATCTCAACATTCATTTGGAAAAACCAATCAATAAGAACGGTTTTTCAAGTAATGTGCTATACTAAGTATCCTAAAAGCATTAGGTTAGGACTGTCAGTCTGTAGAGTGACTTTAAGAGCAAAAAGAGGTCGTTCTTGGAGGCAGGTGTTATGAAAAAGAAAGCCCCGATCAGTGATGTCAGGTAATTCCTTGTTGTCCCGTAAGCGCAACGTCGCGATAATTTCGATGCCCTAAGTCCTATAAAATTAAAGTTGTTATTTACAATAAGTTGGCACTCACAAGTAAATAAACAGAAATTGAAATAATTTTTAGTTTATTTAGGACTACTATCGCTACAGATAATTATAAAAGTTAGGTGTTTTTGTTGATAAGTTTTATTTACAGCAATTTTCGAGTTTATAAGGTACAAAGTTTTAGAGATTTAGGGTAGGGGATAGGGAAAAGAAATCAATATTAAAGTTTACTTGACAATCCTAAAAAGTGCTATAATTTAAAACTTAAGTCTATAATTAAACATGTTTAACAGTCTGACTAATGTAATTTATTGCTTTTAATTAAAAAATTATAAAATTCCTAATATACAGCTTTTAAATAGTTTTTGAAGTATAGAATTAAATTTTCACCTCGATCTTTAGCAAATCTACTATAATCACTGTACCACACTTACATGGAATAGGCTGTATATTTATTTCTTTTATTTAAAATCAACTTAATAGTTAGGCTAAAATAGATACTTGTAGGAAGATAAAGAAAAAGCAAAAATGTATTAATTGGTAAAAATCAGTACATAATTTATCTATAAACTAAAGCAATCATAACTAAATATTGGTTATCCTATCGCAAAAGTAGAAAAGAACTTAGATGAAGTAATTGTAAATTTTAGGTAGAATGCGAAAAAGTTGAAAGAGTAGACAATAGTCTAGTTAGTTAAGAATCAACTTAAAATCTATGATTAAATCTAAGCATTCAGCTATTAGCAGTCATCTTTTCCTGGGGAATGCTGGAAACAGTAATAAAAGTGAAAAATTGCTTTAAACCAAATTTTTGGGTAATCAAGAGTTGATTCGGAGTACTAATCAATTAGTGCTATATTTACTAATTTGCTTTTACCTAAGCTGTTCCGCATTTATTTTTGAGACACACTTACCATTTAACAAGGGTTTCAGCTAGCAAAATTTAAAGTTTAAATGCACCTCAGCTTATACTTTTAATTAGACCTAAGTCTCTCAATACTTATTTGGACTATCAAGACAATGAAGCTTGTGATTAACGTCTGAATAGTTACGATAAATAACCATTTTCTATCAAGTTATTGGTAGAACCCTAAGCTTAACATTAGTAATAAATATATCATGCGTATTGCTCATAATATTACAGAATTAGTAGGTCACACACCCCTAGTACAACTCAATCGTATTCCTCAAGCAGAAGGTTGTCTAGCAAAAATAGTAGTAAAGCTAGAAGGAATGAACCCAGCTGCTTCAGTCAAAGATCGTATTGGTGTAAATATGATTAATGTGGCGGAGCGCGAAGGTTTAATTACACCGGGTAAAACAACATTGGTTGAACCAACCTCTGGAAATACAGGTATTGCTTTGGCAATGGTGGCTGCTGCTAGGGGTTACAAGCTAATTTTGACCATGCCAGAAACAATGAGTATGGAGCGTCGTGCTATGTTACGCGCTTATGGAGCAGAGTTAGTCTTAACTCCAGGTAGTAAAGGTATGACAGGTGCTATTACCAAAGCACAGGAAATTGTGGATTCAACCCCTAACATATATTATATGTTACAGCAATTTCAGAATCCAGCTAATCCAGAAATTCATAGCAAAACTACAGCACTAGAAATATGGGAAGATACAGATGGTAAAGTAGATATTCTGGTGGCTGGTGTTGGTACTGGTGGAACAGTTACAGGGGTTACAGAGACAATTAAAGCAAGAAAGCCTGAATTTCAAGCGATCGCTGTTGAACCTTATAACAGTCCAGTATTATCTGGTGGAAAACCAGGACCACATAAAATTCAGGGAATTGGGGCAGGTTTCGTGCCAGATGTAATGAATACGGAGATTATTGATGAAATAATCCAAGTTCCTGATAGTGACGCAATTACTTATGGTCGTCGTATAGCAAAAGAAGAGGGAATTCTGTCCGGTATTTCTACAGGAGCTGCTCTTTGTGCAGCTATCCAAGTCGGTAAGCGTCCAGAGAATGAAGGTAAATTAATAGTGATGATTCAGCCTAGTTTTGGGGAGCGTTATTTAAGTACCCCACTTTTTCAAGAACCAGAACAAACTCTGGTTACAGTAAGCTAGCTATCTTAATCAGAGTAATCAGTAGCTATTTAAGCACCTGAATGAAATTATTTACACATCCGAATCATGATTTAATTGAGGTTTCACCCCAATATCAAAATATCAATATATATGTAATTAATTTTGTGTACCTGCTTATTATAGTGTTTTTCAGTATTAGAGTAATTAGGACTTATTCATAGAATCGCTAAAAACTATAGTGCTATATAATTTAGTAGTGTTTTTAGCTTAACCAATGTGTAAGTCCTGACTAATTTTAGATTATGGATAGATTTGTTGTTGGACAAAGATACAAAAATAATCAGTTTTTATATTTTTCAAGTAATATTAACCCCCTAACTTTTACCATCTAGAATTTAAAATCTTCAATTTACTTTTAGTAAAGTTAAAAATTTGCTATTGACACCCTGGGTAGTGCTAAAAAGGAAAGGATACAGGAAAATATAGGGTAACAGTAGTAGAGAGGTGCATTTTAATGTCAGACCCCAAGCCACCCTGTCCATCATACAATTCATGCTTGAGTGGTCAAGAATAGTAAAACCCGCCATAGTAGACAGAATCACAAATTCCTAGACTCTGGTCGTCAATTTGTGGAAAATCTGATCGCGGACAAGAGTCTCAGACCCTACCCAATCAACCCAAGAGTGGACACGAGCAAATGCTACTTGAAAAGATACCCCTGCTGGAATTGCCAGAATGGCTAAGGTCTCACAGCTATGGTTAGACAATTATGTTAATCAGAAATACACACAGCTGTTTGAGCAACTGGAGATGGACCCCAAGGGGAAGGAAAGCTTAAAGGTACAGATGGATGAATTATGGTCATTTTATGATCATAAAGGGAATAAACAGTAGGTCTGGTTAGGTCTGGATGTAGACATCCGTGAAATTATTGGATGCCAAATTGGAGAGGGTTGTGCGGGTTGAGCAAGGGAAGCAGTGGGAATCGTTACCAGCAGTCTATCCAATCTTGTGGGGTTTGCTATACCGATTTCTGGTCGGCTGATGCAGAAGTCTTACCCAGTCAACCACATCAAGCAGTGGGGAAAGAAAATGGGCCTAGGAGCTATATTGAGAGATTTAACTATACTTTACACCAACGAGTTTCACGTTTAGTGCCCAGAACCCGATCTTTTTCCAAAAGAAAAGAAAATCATATAGGGGCGATCTGGCATTTCATCCATCATCACAATGCTTCGTTGCCTATAGCTTGCTCCTTTCCTTTTTAGGACTACCATTTTATGTTCATATCTCCAATTGAGATGACAATACTAATTTTGTAAATATTTGTTATAAATATCTGTTCTTCATTGCTGACAATTACAATTTTGATAAATTATTTGCTCCAATTGGTTGAATCAATAAAAAAATTAAATTTAAATTCTCTTATAACCACCGAGAATTAGATATTCAAGCAAATGAAATTGATTGGCTTTTATGGTTTTAAATTATTTATTGAGATCGGGCAACAGGTACAGTGGTTCTCATGTTCATGAGATACAGTATTTTTTATTTTACCTGTTGCAATAGTGCCTATTTCCTATTCCCTAAAATGCCAAACTTGTGTATCTCACCAATTTGATAAAGGCTAGAATACCATTGAGCAAAAGTAATGCTACACTTGGAAGGTGGTCAAAATAACCATAGAAATAACATAAGTTAGTAAACAATAAAATTACGTCAATAAATAGTATTTATAAATATAAAATTCAAGTGTAATATTTTTTTATAATTTGTATAATACCAAACATAATAAAATAATGTTACGAATAATAAGTGCGATAAAAATAGTTTACAGTAGATATCCTTTTGAGTAATAAGATAATTTATGCATTAATAAATAGCATTGAAGCTATTCATTATGACTCCTGACTCCTGAATTATGACTCATAAAAAAAACCAGCTATTTGTAGCAAATATTTATCAAATTGGTATAACAGGTAAAAGTTAAAATTAAACGAATTAGGAAAGATTTAGCTAACTTGAAAAAACCAAGAGAAATTGTATAAATAAAAAAAAATCAAATAAGTTAAGTATGAATGTTTTGTTTGTACAAGGAAAACAATGGTTTCAAAACTTATCTAGAGTATTAACAAATCCACTTTTTTATATTGGAGATAATCATCTTTCTATTAGTGCAATTGTCAGATTAATTATATTAGCTATCGTAGTATTAATTCTTGCTCGGAGTATAGGTACAGGAATCAAGAGATTACTGCTAACTCCTATAGGTTTAGACCGAGGTAGTAGAGAAGCGATCGCTACAGTTATTATTTATATAGTTGCAACTTTAGGAATTTTAATTATTTTACAAAGAGCAGGTATAGATTTAAGAACTATAACTGTTTTTGCAGGTGTTTTAGGGATTGGAATTGGTTTTGGACTACAAAATCTTGCAAGTAACTTTATCAGTGGTTTAACCCTATTATTTGAACAGCCAATTAAAGTAGGAGATTTTATTGAGGTAGACAATTTATTA
Organism: Dapis brunnea BLCC-M229; assembly: GCF_050015995.1. NCBI lineage: Bacteria > Bacillati > Cyanobacteriota > Cyanophyceae > Oscillatoriales > Microcoleaceae > Dapis > Dapis brunnea. Next base: position 19,021 of record NZ_JBNHEP010000002.1, read on the forward strand.
GGTACAGTAGAAAGTATCTCTATTCGATCTACAATTGTGCGTACTCTTGACGGTATATTTGTAATTGTACCTAACATTAAATTTGTAGAAAATAATATTATTAACTGGAGTTACAAAGACCCTAAAAGTCGTCTTCACATTCCAGTTGGAGTTGCTTATGGTAGCGATCCACTCCTAGTAACAGAAGCATTATTAGATGTTGCTAGAACTGAAAGAAGTATATTAAAGAATCCTTCTCCAAAAGTATGGTTTAAAGGTTTTGGCGATAGTTCTTTAGATTTTGAGTTATTAGTTTGGATTGACCATCCTCAAGATAGCGATCCAATCAAAAGTTCTTTAAATTTTTTGATTGAGCATGAATTAAATCAGCGAGATATAGTTATTCCCTTTCCTCAGCGAGATTTATGGTTAAAAAATACACAAGATTTAAGTATGTTATTTCAAAATATTAATATTACCAATAACATTGACAGTCAAATGTTTGACCAGAATGGTATTGCTTTGGAGCAGAAACAGAATAGTATTCAACCTCAGGCTCAAAAGCCAATAACAAAATCTCTTAGCAATTGGACTTTGCGTGATTTACTCAAGAGAGTCACTTATTTTGAAAGTTTTACTGATTTAAAGCTCCGACAATTAATAGAATATGGCTATAGACAATTATTCCCTAAAGGACAAATTATATGTCAAGAAAATGATGCGGGATATTCTTTTTATATTATTCTTTCTGGTGCCGTTGAAGTGATTTCTGAAAAAACTGGTAAATATATTGCAACTCTCCACGAAGGAGAGTTTTTTGGAGAAATGTCTTTATTGTTGGGTTCCCCTCGTACAGCTACAGTCAAAACTCTCGAAGATTCAATTTTATTTGTAATAGAGCAACATGATTTGCAAAGACTCTTAGAAGAATCTCCCAGTTTAGCTGTTGATATTTCCCAAAAGCTTTGTGAACGCCGACAAGCATTACTAGAATTAGGATTATTGGATCTGAATTCCCCAGACAATTCTCCCTTTAACCGGATTAGGAACCGGATTCAAACTCTTTTTGGTATTTAATCAAATAATATACTAACTTTCGCCGATTACTAGGATATTATTTATCTATAGCAATACTATTCAAGTTGTAATATTTTGGTGGCAGTTAGGAGTCAGGAGCCAGGAGTCAGGTAAGGGAGCCGTCGGATTGGCGACGTACAGAATTTGCTCATGTTTTCCGTTCAAATTAACTATTATAAAAATTATTACAACCAATGCGCGGATTGATATAGTAAGCATTTTCTGCAGAATGCGGATCTAAAAGCTGAAGGCTGTTAGTTTCCCCCCTGGGTGAGAATTGCTTTATCACCACTTATTATAATTAGGCTCGTCTTGTCTTGATGCCAAGAAATTATTATTGATATATTTCAGATAATTTCTACCATAAATAGGTAGTCCATCAGATGTAAGGATAAGATTCAGAAAGACTGTATAATAATTGCCAAAAAAAATGCTGAATTGTCCAAAGTCTACATCCCAAAAAATTCTGAAGAATGGTCGTATCCATAATGGTAAACAGAATTATAAATGCAAGATTTGTGGCTATCAGTTTGTTGAAGATCCTCAGCAAAAACTTATCTGCCAAAAAATCAAGGACTTTGTCGATCGACTATTGCTAGAAAAGATACCTCTTGCAGGTATTGCTTGAGTTTGCCTGGTGTCTGAAACTTGGCTACAGAACTAGGCTAATCGCAAATATGCTGAAGTTCCAAAACAAATAGAGGTGTCCTCAAAAAAAAAGGTCGATTGACTATTCAGTGTGATGAAATGTGGTCATTTTTGGGCCATCAAGGCAATAAACAGTGGATTTGGCTGGCTATAGATATTAGGAGCAAAGAAATTGTTGGAGTCTGCATTGGCGATTTGCTGAGGCAACGCTACCGCGAACGCAGTATAGATGGAGCCAGAGGGTTGTGGAATTATCTGTCTGGTGTATATCGACAGTGTGCAATCACTTATACAGACTTTTGGTCAGCTTACGAAGAAATCTTCCCAAAAACACGACATAAACCAATTAGTAAAACAAGTGGTCTCACTAACTATATTGAGATATTAAACTGTACTTTAAGGCAGAGAATATCTCGCTTAATCAGAACAACTTGATCATTTTCTAAAAAATTAGAGAATAATATTGGAGCTATCTGGTATTTCATTCACTACTACAATGCATCCTTACTTGTTGAGGACTACTGATTTGACACTCATCATTGATTTTTTTATTTTCCTACCTTAAATACTTCTTCGCCGATAATAGCTGAATGCTTACTTCATCTATAAAAACTTATAAAATTTGTTTTATTGCTACTTGTGCTTCCTGGCGCAATCTGCCAGCAATTCTAAATAGTTCTTGACCTGTATGTAGATAAGAATCATCGTAATTTAGAGTAAATAACTCTAAATCTTCTATTCCATCACTGACTTGATTCAAACAGTAATATAAATGAGCTGCTACTCCAGCAAAGTTAGATGGGTTTGGCTGAGAACTAAATAAGTTATGAGCTTTTTTAAGTAGACCCCGAGAAATTTCTAAATAATCTTGAAAAGATTCAAGCAATTGATCGTCAAATGGATCGGCAGCCAAATTATCAATTTCACTTTTTAGAGGTTTCAGTATTTGAATTATAATTTTGTTGACTGGTTTATAGACTTGATTTAACCATTTTTGCAGGTGTTCATCAACATCCTTGCCTCTTGTATGGTGATTTTGATAATCTTGGCTAGTTTTTCTATAGTTCTGAGAATTTTGATTAAGTTGGTAATAATCGTAAGACTTCCTTCTTTGGGGATCGCCTAATACTTCATAGGCTTCATTAATTCTAATAATACTTTCATGGTCTGCTATATCTGTATTAGTATCTGGGTGAAACAACTTCACTAAACGACGATATGCTTGTTTAATTTGTCCCTGAGTTGCTGTAGGAGTAATATCTAAAATTTTATAATAATTACAAGTTACCATGAACCATTTCTATTCAATAACTACAATTCTATATAATAAAGAGCATAAATAGGTTTTGAACAAATGTTAGTTGGAGAAAATATATCGGTAGTCCTAAAAAGGAAAGGAGCAAGCTAGCAGATTTGAGTACCTCAATTATGGCCAGGAGCAATTGTACTGATGGATAATTTGAGTGTCCACAAAGGTTCTAAAATTCAAGAGTTAATTTCCTCGGCAGGAGCGAAGTTAATGTTCTGGTAGTGGTGTAGAAGTAGTGATATCCAAAAAAAAGTCAAGTAGTCAAGGAAATATGATTTCTTTGAAACTAAGAAATAATGGTACTTTCTGTTCCCTGTTCCCCGTTTAAGTGTTCCCTACCTCTACCCTAAATCACTACATCTACAGGACTACCAATGTTCTTACCTGGATACTCCCCAGATTTGTCTTCCATTGAACTATAGCAATCCGCGCATAGGTTGCGGGTAATCAAAAAGTAAATAAAAAAACTGAAACTCTTACCAGTTAAGAGTTAAGTGTTCCCTGTTCCCTAAAAAGCAGTAAGATTTTTGACACGAATAAAATAGGATTGCTATATGTTGGTCAAAATTCAAAAACTTTCTCTGCTCTCGTCAAGCTCTTTCCTCAAGAACAATTAGATCGATCTATTAGCGAAGCGTTGGCGGAGCAAGTGCGGCAGCTACATCGCTCAAATTACTGAAGATGATGTCTTTGGTTGGTTTACACATTGTGGTTTATTCATATGAAAAACGTTGTAAAATGCACCTCTCTACTACTGTTACCCTATATTTTCCTCTCTCCTTTCCTTTTTAACACTACCGATTAGAGATTCGGTGTTGGTAACATCAAGAAAAAAATTAGGAAAATGATAATTTTGTAGCTCAATCAGAACTAAAATTTTATACAAAAAAAATAAGCAATTATAATCAAAGTTACCTCTTTGTAGCCAAGATTTATCTAAGTATTAAGTCGTCAGCTTTTAGCTTGCCTCCAGGGTTATAACTCCTTGATCGGCACTTAATTATAATGACTCTTGTTTTGTCTTGTCTTGATGCCAATAAATTATTATTGATATATTTCAGATAATTTCTACCATAAATTAAGTAGCTATTCAGTTAATCTAAGTGTTATTCAACAAATCCTTTTAGAGATTCGGTGTTGGTAACATCAAGAAAAAAATTAGGAAAATGATAATTTTGTAGCTCAATCAGAACTAAAATTTTATACAAAAAAAATAAGCAATTATAATCAAAGTTACCTCTTTGTAGCCAAGATTTATCTAAGTATTAAGTCGTCAGCTTTTAGCTTGCCTCCAGGGTTATAACTCCTTGATCGGCACTTAATTATAATGACTCTTGTTTTGTCTTGTCTTGATGCCAATAAATTATTATTGATATATTTCAGATAATTTCTACCATAAATTAAGTAGCTATTCAGTTAATCTAAGTGTTATTCAACAAATCCTTACTTAATTCATAAAAAACTGAGAGCTGATTGGAAGCTAGCTGAATGCTTACCATTTATTAAACTGCTATAATTATTATTCGATTTCTCATAAAAATATCATAGTAATGATTAACCAGGGAATTTTTCCCTGGCTGAACTGATAGAAAAGTATCCTCTACTTTAAAATTGTTTTAGAGACAATTCTAGTTTTTTTCCGGTCTGCTTCCGAAAGTTCTTCTCCATCTTGTAGACGAGTAGCACTGGTTTGTAAAACAGTTGCTGCTCCTGTATCCCCCATTTGTAATGCTGTTTTAGCTGCTGTTTGTAACATTGTAGCTGCACCTGCTCGATCGCCCTGTTGTAATTTGGTTTCAGCTATTTGAGTTTGTCTATATTTGGCTAAAGCTAAAATATGATTTTGTATTTTGGGGTTAACTTGAGGCTGGTATTTTTGCATAACATTAGCTTCAACTAAAATCGGTTCCGAAAGTAAATCTTCCTTACTTTGACCAGGGTCATCATAACGAATTTGTAATTGAGCGATTTTTTGTTTTCCTTCCAATAATTGCCCAATATAAATATTAACAAGAACGACTCTTTCTACATCTTTCATTAAATCTCCCAGTCTCACCATAAACTCATCGCCTTCTTTTTGTACTGGCAATTCAATAGTATCTGGTGCTACTTGTGCAATAGGTTTAAGTTCTGCCAACCTAACTCTAGGCATTAAAGAAAATCGTAAATAAGAGTTAGTAAGTCCTACAGATTGAATCCGATTAAATAATTTTCCAAACTCTTCTATTGCCTGTTCTGGTCGTTGAATATAGGCAAGAGTTCCCCCTCCAGCATCAGCAATTTTTTCCAAAATATCTTGATTCCAATCATCACCAAATCCTAGAGAATTTAGAGTTAAATTGTAGTCTGTTGCCAACTTTGCTAACTTGAGACAACGGTCATTATCCCCATGTTCATTTTCCCCATCAGTTAATAGAAAAGCTTGGGAAATAGAATCTTTTTGACCCTTGCCTAACTCTTCTATTCCTAACTTTAAACCTTCATCAATAGCAGTACCACCAGAGGCTCTTAACTTATTAATTTCACGCTTAATACTAGCAGAATCATTAATAATTTGATTACGAACAATTACTTTAGCTCGATGGTCAAAAGCCACAACCGAAAGACGATCGCCTTCCTTTAATTTCTCCACAAGTTGTCCTGCTGCTTGTTTAACCGTTTCCAGGGGTTTTCCTTCCATAGAACCACTGTGGTCTAAAATCAAACAGAGGTTTAATGGTACAGTCCGTTCTAACTCATCAGCCATAGCCGAAATAGATATGGCCATTTGACGTTGAGATGAAGATTGAGTAGCATCAATATTGGTATCGTTGAGAGCCGAATGTAAATTAACTTTCATAAAATGTACTAGGAATTTTTATACTACTTATTTAAGGATATCTCCACAAATATAGGGAAAAATTTCGATATGAATATCAAGAAAATCAGTTGCTTAACAATAAGATAGATAATTCTGGCAAAATCTGCACCTAGAGAAGACACAATATCTCTGCTCAATATTGACTCAAAAAATCAAGTAATGGTAAATATGCCATTTTTGCCCAATAATTATGGTAAAATCCACACCTAGACAAAAAAACTTGTTTTAGGTGAAAATATCAGAGTTACATTATAACTGATCGAAAAGATGACTAATAAACAATCGTATCCCCTACAATAATATTACGCAGGCTAACATAATCAAAAGATAGTACAATCATTATTAGGAATTATCTCATGAACTCACCAATAAAAGCAGTTCAAACAAGCACTTACTATGGAGACTCATCTTTTCGGACACCCCCCCCTGATTTAGAATCTTTAATGTTAAAAGAGCGAATCGTTTATTTGGGGTTACCATTATTTTCATCAGATGAAGTCAAAAGAAATATAGGCATTGATGTTACTCAATTAATTATTGCTCAACTACTTTATCTACAATTTGATAATCCGGAAAAACCAATTTATTTTTATATCAACTCTACTGGTACTTCTTGGTATACAGGAGATGCAGTTGGTTTTGAAACAGAAGCATTTGCTATTTGTGACACCATGAGTTATGTAAAACCACCAATTCATACAATATGTATTGGTCAAGCTATGGGTACAGCAGCAATGATTTTGTCAGCAGGTACAAAAGGATATCGGGCAAGTTTACCTCATGCTACCATCGTTTTGAATCAAGCAAAAACAGGAGCAAGAGGTCAAGCAACAGATATTTCAATTAGAGCAAAAGAAGTTTTAGCTAATAAGACAACTTTCTTAAATATTCTCTCTAAAAATACGGGTCAATCAGTAGAAAAAATTGCAAAAGATACAGATAGAATGCTCTATATGACCCCAGAAATAGCTAAAGAATATGGTTTAATTGACCAAGTTTTAGCAAGCAGAAAAGAACTACCAAAACCTCTACCTGCTACTATTTAAATCCTCAATAAAATCAACAAGTTTTGGTAAGTAGAAAAGAACTACCAAAAACTTAACCAGAAAATCAGGTCTAAAGTCTTCTCTTTTAAGGGAATGAAAAAAATCAACTTCAGTATAAGAGCTACTGATAACTGATAACTGAAATAAGTCCTCAATAAAATCAAACGGAAAGAAGTATTATGCCTATAGGTGTTCCAAGTGTTCCTTATCGTCTTCCTGGTAGTCAGTATGAAAGATGGATAGATATTTATACCCGTCTTGGTCAGGAAAGAATTATCTTTCTTGGTCAAGAAGTTACAGATGCTCTAGCTAATAGAATCGTAGCCTATATGTTGTATTTGGACTCCGACGATCCAAATAAACCCATCTATCTTTATATAAATTCTCCTGGTGGCTCTGTAACAGCAGGATTGGCAATATACGATACTATGCAGTATATCAAAGCAGATGTCATTACTATATGTTTGGGTTTAGCAGCTTCTATGGGATCTTTTTTATTAGCTGCTGGAACTAAAGGTAAAAGACTAGCTTTACCTAACTCCAGAATTATGATTCACCAACCCATGGGAGGTACTCGTGGTCAAGCTACGGATATTGAGATTGAAGCTAAAGAAATTCTGCGCGTTAGATCGGTATTAAATAATATGTTGGCAGAGCGCACAGGTCAATCTTTGGAAAAGATAGAAAAAGATACCGACCGTGACTATTTTATGTCTGCTGAAGAAGCGAAAGAATATGGTCTAATTGACCAAGTAATTGAAGAACGTTAAAGTTAAATGAAAGAACCAGGAAAGAGTAAAAAGAAAGAAGGTAGTTAGTTGAGGAAATAAATCACAACTAACTGAGTATAACTAAATTCAAAAAATATCCTGGAAAGTTAAACTTAAGAACTGATTTATCAAGTAAATATTAAGAGGCTTAATTCCTTGCTATAGCTTGGCGAGTTATTTTAGAGTCAGCGCCAAATTATTAAAAGCTAGGTAATATAAGACTTTTAGCTAAGTTTACAAATCAGCTCTAAAATCTCCAGAATCAATAAACAGAGCAATAAATAACTCCGGAAAATTTAACTGCACTTTTTTTATTTTTTACTCTTTCCTGATCTTCCAAAGGAACCGAGTTAAACTCAATATTTCCACAAATTTAACCAAAGAGAGTATATCCGTAGTCGAGAAAAACTATAACGTTATAGATTTTGGGTGGGAAACTTATAGATAGGCTAAGTCGTACAGCAACAGGGAAAAGGCAAATAAATAATTATTTCCTCCCAGAATAATTAACTGGAAAGACTATATGATGTAATCAAGAAAAACTATAACGTTATAGATTTTTTGTGGGAAACTTCTAGGTAGACTAAGTCTTACAGCAACAGGGAAAAGGCAAATAAATAATTATTTCCTCCCAGAAGATTTAACTAGAAAGACTATCCAGAAGATTTAACTAGAAAGACTATATGATGTACTTAATAAAAACTATAACGTTATAGATTTTTTGTGGGAAACTTCTAGGTAGGCTAAGTCGTACAGCAACAGGGAAAAGGCAAATAAATAATTATTTATTCCCAGAATAATTAACTGGAAAGACTATATGATGTACTCAAGAAAAACTATAACGTTATAGATTTTGGGTGGGAAACTTATAGATAGGCTAAGTCGTACAGCAACAGGGAAAAGGCAAATAAATAATTATTTCCTCCCAGAATAATTAACTGGAAAGACTATATGATGTACTCAAGAAAAACTATAACGTTATAGATTTTGGGTGGGAAACTTATAGATAGGCTAAGTCGCACAGAAACAGGGAAAAGGCAAATAAATCATGCCTGAAATTCTAACTAAACCTTATTTTATCTTCCTAATTCCTTATACTACTGAATACTGAACAAAATAGTAAAGTGAATTAAACCTATAATCTTTAGACAAAGGAAAAAGAGAGATAAATCATTCCTGAAATTTTAACTAAACCTTATTTTATCTTCCCAATTTCCTCAAAATATATGAATATTGCAGATTATTATCGACAATTAGGGCTAAATTTAGGAGCTACTTTAGGAGAAGTAAAAGCTTCTTATCGACGACTAGCAAGAATGTATCACCCAGATGTTAACCCAAAAGATCGGCAAGCTAAAGATAAGTTTATTGCAGTAACAGAAGCTTACAAAATTTTGGTGAAGATTACTCCTGCTCAAACTGAATTAGCATACAATTCCACTCCCACATCAACAACTAATAAAAATTCAAAATCAGAAACTGTATCTTCACAAACTACAGCTCCAAGACCAACAAAAGTTAGGGTAAATCCTAAACAAGAACAAGATAAAAATCAATCTCATACCTCAGAAGTAGAAAACCAACTTAAACAAAATTATTATTTACAATTAAAGCAGTTATTAAAATATAAGAGATATCCTCTGGCTATTACTCTAGTAGAAGGTTTAGCCCAGAGAATGCCTCAAGATTGGGAAGTGCGACAGTGGCAAGCGATCGCCTATCAACGTTGGGCACGTCACCTCATTAGTGAGAGAAAACTGGATAAGGCCAGAAACTATCTGAAGAAAGCACTCAAAACAGACCCCCAAAACCGCGCTCTCTGGGCGGAAGTAGAACATGATTTTCGTCAATTGGAAAAGATTTATTGATTATTTGTAGATTTGATTCATAATTGTCAGTATAGAAGGGAACAGGGAATAGCGGTCCGACCCCGCGTCGGCGCAAGACGCAAGGGAATGCGCACTAAGAGAGGGAATAGGGAACAGTTGGAAAAACATTTCCTGGTCTAAGATTTATTATCAGTCTATGTACTAACCAATTCTTTATTAGCCACAGTTATAAAAAATTACTTGAAAATTTAGCGGAGGTAAGGAACATATTAAGAGCTTAACAAAGAACATAAAATATACAGCAGATTCGGTGATTAATGTGGTACAACTGACAGGGTAGATATTTTTTGGTTATTCCCTATCCTATTTCTTATTCCCTAAAACCATGACAGATATAAATCAAGAATTCCAAATAGCTCTCAAATTTCAAAAAGAGGGAAAGTTACAAGAAGCAGAATCAAGATATATAAATATACTAAAATCTGATAGTAATCATGTAGCTTCCCTAATTAACCTCGGTTTAATAGAGCAAGGCAAAGGCAAACTAGATGAAGCAACTCAATTTTATAAATATGCTTTTTCCATAGATTCAAACAATATATCCCTACTGTATCTTTTAGCTAGAATTACACAAGAGCTAAATCAATTAAATGAAGCTATTACCTACTGGCAAAAATTAGTAGAACTTAAACCAGATTCCGCTTTAGAATTTTATGGAAATATTGGTAATAGTTTAGTTCAGCAAGGTAGATTTGACGAAGCACTAAATTATTTTCGTCGTGCCCTAGAAATATCACCTAAGAGTTTTCAAGCTCATCAGGCGATCGGTAATTTACTGATTAGACAAAATAAACTCTTGGAAGCTAAATCAGAATTTAGTAAAGCATTAGAAATTAATCCTAATTATCAAACAGCTAAAGTTTGGTTGACCTTAGTGAATAGATTACTTCAAGGAGATAATTTAGTTACATTCAATTATCAAAACACCCCCATAAAATTTGAAATAACAGGCAAAAATCTAGCAGTAGAAATTGCTAATGTTGGTGGAAATTTTTATGAATTAGCGGAGTTAGAGTTTATCCGGCAGAATCTAAAATCATCAAATCCAGTGATTGTTGATATTGGAGCAAATACAGGGAATCATTTAGTTTACTTTGCTAAAATTATGCAGGCAGCAAAAGTAATTCCCATAGAATTTTATCCAGAAATTATTGCAGCGTTGAAGAAGCACATCTCAATTAATCAAGTTAGTAATGTTGACTTATCTAAATTAGGTTATGCTATTGGCAAAAATCGTCGTACCTCTTTTATAAAAGAACATCCTGCTAAAGATTTCTGTTTAACAGAAATTGGCGATAACATCATTAATGGTAAAGAAGTAGTAGTTGTGACTTTAGATGAATTAATTAAAGAAAAAGTAGACTTTATCAAAGTTGATGTACAAGGTACAGAAATAGATGCTTTGGTAGGAGCAAAAAATTTGATATCTAGTTATCAACCTGATATGCTAGTTGAAGTTGCCAAAAATCATATTAAAGACTTTCGGAATTTTTTAGAAGCAGTCAGATATCAAACTGTTAAGGCGTTTGATCATGGAAGATATGTCAACTTTTATATTAGAGTTGTTGGGAATTAAGCTAAAAAAAAGGCTAAAACCCTTATCAATCAAAGTTTATAGCCTTTTTTCAGTCCTAAAATCCTGAAAACCTTATAGAGTAACCTTTTGAGCATTGTTCAATTTTTATTTCCCAACAACTCTATTAAACATAGTAACTATAAAGTGATATTTGGATTTGCTACAAGTATAGTGTATGGTAGTCTAAGTATATAAGTAGTTATGCCAAATTAATTACCTAATGCAAAATTTAATTATCTGGCTAATAATATTTATAGTCAGCTTGTTCGTTCTAATCAAAGCCTCTGACTTCTTTACAGATGCAGCAGAAAAAATAGGTATATCTTTAGGAATTTCTCCTTTTTTAGTTGGAGTAACAATAGTATCAGTAGGAACTTCTCTACCGGAGTTAGTATCATCTACTATAGCTGTATATCAAAACTCCTCTGAAATTGTTTTTGGTAATGTTATAGGTTCCAACATTGCGAATATTTTCTTGATTATTGGTACTGCATCATTAATTAGTAGTCCTTTAAGGATACAATATGAACTAATTAATGTAGATTTACCAATATTTGTTGGTTCAGCCTTTTTATTAGGTTTAACTGTTTTAGACGGTAACTTTTCTCTCAATGAAGCTATTATATGTATTTTGGGATATGTTGTCTATGTTCTATATACAATTAGTAGTGGCAAGGAAGAGCAACAGTCGGTAGCCGAAAATAAGTCTAAGAAAAGTTTGCCACTAACGCAAATAGTGATTGTGGTTGTAAGTTCATTATTTGTCTTTTTGGGTGCTAATTACACAATTGAATCTGTTACTAAAATTTCTGAAATACTAAATATAGGTAAGGATCTAATTGCTTTAAGTGCAGTTGCCCTTGGTACATCATTACCAGAGCTAATAGTTACTATTTCTGCAGCTAGAAAAGGAAACCCAGAAATTGCAGTAGGAAATGTTTTAGGATCTAATATCTTTAACTCATTAATGGTAATGGGAATACCAAGATTTATAGGTAATTTAGTAATTCCTGAAGATGTTGTTACCAGTGGGTTATTAGTTTTATTAGTAGGAACAATTTTATTCTTTTTTGTCACTCAAGATAAGCAGGTAACTCGTTGGGAAGGATTAATATTTTTTATATTTTATGGATGGTTTATTGGCAACATCTTTGGGTTGGTTTGACATCCTCGGAACCCAATACTTGACTTTGTATTTCCTGGAAAAATAGCCAGTAATATAATACCAATTATCGAAAGTAGCTAGAGAGATAATGCCTCTAAAATATACAGCATATTTCAGACAAATGATGTACAAGGCGTGAATAGTAAAATTCTTGTAGTGCTGGTATCTTGCCCGCTAAATATGTACCTCATAACAGCGGGAATTGCTGTATTACCAAGGGGAAAAGTAAACATTAAGAATAATTATGCTCCTGGCTAATAATTATCAAAAAGGTCATTCTGCCTGTATTAATTACTTAATAATTGAATTTTCACCTAAGTATAGTATTCTTTTTTCACCCTTGGTATTATACCAAATCCCGTTATTATAGGCTGATTATAGGGCATAATATATAGATATCTATAAATCAGCTTAATGTCTCGGATTACCCACCCACGACAACAATACTATAGCTTATCTCAAGGTTGGTTGAAGACCCGCGCTCTCCCGAAGGGGAGCGTCGTATGGGAAAACCAATCAATATTGCGGTATTTACAGTAGTGTGCTATAGTCGAAAAATATGGCTGCTGGGCTAGCAGTGTCAGTCTGTGGAGCGACCGTAAGACCGAAAAGAGGTTCGGCCTCAGAGACAGGTGCTATGTTAGCGCAGCTCCTCTGAAAGAGGCAGCAGAAAGCCCCTATCAGTGATGTTAGGGAATCCCGCGTTGTCGCGTAAGCGCAACGTCGGGATGATGTCAAATCTCCCTATTACATCAAAAAGTCACCCTATAAGGGCGAGGCGCATACCCCAATTTTTCGGTAACTTCTGACTCCTGACTCCTGACTCCTGACTCCTACCCTTACCACTCATACTTTTTCAGCAAACCCTAGCTAGTCTGAGCGAGAATATCGTAGAACCAATTTTCCATACGATTTCCATAAACTTGGATAGAATATTCTGCTTCGGCTTGTTGCCTACAAGCTAAACGATCAAGTTTGTCAAGATTATTAATTGCTTTTACCAATTCTACTAGATTACCAGACTCAACTAGCCAACCTGTTTGGCCGTGACGTACAATTTCAGCAGGGCCTCCCTTATTATAGGTAATTACAGGCACACCACAAGCCAATGATTGAATGGCAGTCATGCCAAATGCTTCACTCCATCGATGGGTCATTAGATACCCTCGACTACGCCGCAGCACTAACTGCATTTCCCTAACTGGCAGAAACCCTAAATATTCTACTGGCGCATCAGGATAATTTTGCTGGATACTCTCCCAGTAAGACTTATCCTGAAGTAAACCCATTATTTTCAAACGGATACCAGTATTTTTTGCCACCTCAACAGCATCTTCCAATCCTTTTTCAGGAGAAATACGCGCTATCCAAACCAGATAATTATCTGGTTTTTCACAGTATTGGTAGTCTTTTAAGTCAATACCATTTGCCACAATTCGACATCTACTAGCAAAGGGGAAAGTTTCTGCCTGAGCTTTTGTATAAACAGCAATAGTACCAGGAAAACGAATGCTAGTTTTTTCTATAATCTCATCCATTATCTTTGAGAGAGACCCCATACTTACTAGATGAGCAATAGGAATATTTATAAAGTGAGATAAATAAAAGGGAAGCCAGTCATAGGCAAAGTTAACAATCAAATGGTAATTACTTTGCTCTTTTCCAATAAACTCCCACATTTTTGTCAGCACAGAGTTGGGGATTATTGAAATGGGGGTGTCACGATTTAATTGCTGAATACTACCTTGCATTTCTCCAGTAATTTCAATAATGGGAGTATTTACTTTACTTATAAAAGTAATAGAACCCTGTGGCGCAACTATATCTACTTTGTGTCCTCTGAGAATCATTTCTTGGGCAAGATTTTGTAATATGAATTCGACCCCGCCTCCAATACCTGAACCAATAGCTCCCACAGGTGTAGAAGCAAATAATAATCGTAAGGGGTTAAATTGAGCAACTGCCATTTTTTTGCCTAAATTATCAGAGGGAACAAGGAACAGACAAGAAAATTCTTGAGCAACATAGGGGTCTGAGTCAAATTAAAACAAATATCCATTATTCATTATCAATTAATAATATTTCCATACTTGATTCAATTCTCTCGGTTTTAACCAGAGGTAATTAATAATTCATAATTAGAGATAGTTTTCATTATTCATTATCCATTATTCATTATTCATTATTCATATTATCTTTCTTTTTGTCCCAAGTTTGCATGGAGTATTGCACCGTTAATAATCGGGTTCGTAGCTGCGAAATAAATGGTTTGTGCAATCTCCGTAGGTTCGATTAAACGATTTTGAGCATTCATGGTTTTTATCTGCTGAATAATCGTCTCATCGTGATTAAGATGATTTCGTAACATTAGGGTATCGGTAAAACCAGGACAAACACAAGCTGTATGGATACCTCGATCAATTAAATCTTGACAAGTGGCTCGCATTAACCCCACTACTGCGTGTTTAGAAGTGACATAACTAAAGGCGCTGGGCACCGCCTTTTCTGAGAGAGTAGAACCGACATAAATAATAGCAGACCCCTTTGACATTTTTGGCATGACTATCTGATTTAATATAGTTGGAGCAACCAGATTAATTTCTAAGATATCTCGTAAATTATTGGCTTGAATATTTTCTACATTATCCTTATCTAACCGGGCAGCGTTATGAACTAAGATCGCCGTTTCAGAATTTTCTAATTGAGGTAGTAACTCTTGTTTCAAATTTTCCTCAAAACCTTTTGCAGCTAAATCTACCTGAATATTAACTACATCTGTCAACGGACATAAATTTCTGGAAAGGTTAATAACCTGAAATTCTTTTTCCAGAAATAGTTGAGCTGTTGCCAATCCTATACCACTACTTCCACCAGTTATAACCAAATATTTTTTGCTCATTTTTGACTCCAAAAACTGCTACCTGACTGACCAGGACTAGAGAATATTTTAACTTCTATGGTATGAATAAAATGCTCTTGATTTTCTTGTACATGAACCAGTAATTGTTCCACAAACCAATGAGAAAGTTCTTCTACAGTAATATTTCGCACCGGAAGCAACTTTACATCTCGTTTCAGAAATGGTATTTTCTCTTTGTCACCATTAAACAAAGCATAGACATATATTGAAGGTAATGCCATTTTCCATTACTTCAGCCTCGAACATGACATATACAGAAAAACTATGACCATGCAGATTTTCTGTTTTACTCTCTGAAAATATAGTGAAGTGACCTGCTGAAAAGTTCATTGCTTGCTTGAATAATTCAATTTTAGTCAGTCATTTTTTCATGGAAAATTTGCATTGGTATAAGTCCTGCCAAAAGTGATATAACTAAAGGCATCAGACAAACTTTTATGAGATAGTATAACCAAAATAAATAATAGCAGACCCCTTTAACATTTTTGGCATGACTATCTAATTCAATATAGTTGGAGCAACCAGATTAATTTCTAAGATATCTCGTAAATTATTGGCTT
>NZ_JBNHEP010000002.1:34919-47702 GCF_050015995.1 Dapis brunnea BLCC-M229
ACCGGAAGCAACTTTACATCTCGTTTCAGAAATGGTATTTTCTCTTTGTCACCATCGAAGAAAGCATAGACATATTCATCTGATTCTTCTACTCTGAGATAAGGACTTTTTAATGGTAGTAGAACAACTTCATCAAGAAATTGACAAATATCAAGGATAATTTTTTTGTAAATACCATAATTGAAGGTAATACCATTTTCCATTACTTCAGCCTCGAACATGACATATACAGAAAAATTATGACCGTGCAGATTCTCTCTTTCACTATCTGAAAATATAGTAAAGTGACCTGCAGAAAAGTTCATTGCTTGCTTGAATAATTCAATTTTAGTCAGTCGTTTTTTCATGGAAAATTTGCATTGGTATAAACCCTAAAAAAATATGTAAGCATTCAGCGGTCAGCGATCGGCTATAAATTATTAACTCATATAGAACCAGGTTATATAATATATGTTTATAATTCTATAATTAGGGCTTACTGATTAAATCCCAAAGGATTGAAAGATAAAGGCTAAAGCCTTTTTGGAAACAAAAAAAGTGCCTAATTTTCCGTGTCTATAGCTGCAAAAAGTTAGCATTTTGGGGAGAATAATTGCAGAAAAATAACTTTGACAATTCTTCCGACTACCTCCTCTATAATTTCCCATTCTTCCTAACTCCTCCCTACTCCCTAATTATTTTTGATTTTCATCTCCCCCACTCCACCACTCCCCTACTCCCTTAAAAGACTTTTTCAGCAAACCCTAAATAGTCACTGGGGAATCAACATAAATATTCGGTTCTTGCATATTAAAATCTATACCAAATTTTTTCAGTTCCTTAGAAAAATTCTGATTTGCAACTTCCAGTAGTTGCTTCCTTAGCTGAATAGAATTTTCACTAGAACCGAGAATAAAAAATGTCATCCTGGCACGACTTTTACCTGTAGCTTCATGGTCAAATACGGTTATTTTCATACTACCTGGATCGATCCCCATTAATGAATCTTTACTATTTCTAGCTACTTGCTGAACAAGAGCTTCTTCTTGTTCAGTAAGTTTTTTAGTAAAGTCTAAATATAATAAAACCATCACTTTTTTACCACGGGTAATATTCTCTATTGCCGCATCAGCTAGTTTGTTGTTAGGCACAATATATAGTGTACTTGTAGCTGCCACCCTAATTTTGGTAGAACGCAAACCAATAGATTCCACTCTACCGTAAATCTCACCTGCTCCTAATGAGCAACGAATATAATCTCCAGGAATAAAAGGACGGTCTAAAAATAAGACTATAGTACCAAAAAATTGCTCCAAGGTTTTTGAAGCTGAAAAACTAATAGCTATACCACCAATAGATACGCCAGCTAACAAACCTGTTAGGGGAAACTTTTGACTTTGAGCATAGCTTACTAATGCCACAAATCCAATCATTAGATTTACTATAGTCTCAAATACTAACAGTAACTCATTTTCTAAACCTGATTTAGAAATAATTTCAATTCCATAGATTCTCACAAGTTGACTAAATATCCGAGAGGCTAACCATGCAAGACTAGCAACTACAGAAAAAACTATTAGTGGATGAAAGAATTTGTAGAGTTTTTCATAATCTATCAACCAAGCTGAGGATAGAGAAATTAATAGACAAGTTCCTGCAAGTTGAAAAGGTTTTTTTAGTGGATGAATCAAATTATTGGTAATTTCTTGCCTTTCACCTGGGATAAAATTTTTAATAATAATACCCACTATTAGTGATGTATATTTTCCGATTAATATTGCTCCCAAAGCAAAGACAAAGAAAATTAAATAATTAGGAATGCTAGTAGCATCCAAAGAAATAAAGACCTGATTTACTTGGTTAATTATATCTGAGAAAAACATATTAACTTATACTATTTATCATCCATTAATGCTACTTTGTTAAAACTAATTTATACTTTGGTCTTTTGCCTGGACGTTGCACAATTAGGAATTATCAAATCCAAAAGTAGATATTTTTGGATAACTTTGTCCTCAAGATATGTACAGTTGAAAATCTATTATCATTCTTTAATGTGCGACCCCTTTTCCTCAACTTCTTATTATTATGTTCGGATAATCAGTTATAAAAAAATATTAGTTTGTAGTTTTGCTCTAGCCCACTAAATGTGTATCAATTGCTGAAGCAAAACTACTAACCTAATTATAAGTATTCAACCGAACATGATATTAACACCTAAAACTTACAAAAAAACACCTTTTTTCTGGATATATAGCTTGCTATGAGTGAAATTTGGTATTAGACCGTAATTGGTGAATCGACATAAATACTGGGTTGCTCTATATCAAAAGCAATACCATATTCCTTAAGTTTTAAAGTAATTCTTTGACTAGCATTATCCAACATTTGACGACGTAAATCCATAGATACTTTACCAGAACCTAAGATAAAAAATGTAATTTGGGCTTGAGTAATATTTTCTGATTTAGAACTCGGCAAATTTTTAAAAGCAATATCAGTATTACGAGGGTCAACACCAAATATATCGCTGGTACTTGTTAAGATAACTTGGCGGATTAATGCTTGTTCTTCAATATCTACATAACGATAAAAAGTTAAATATAAAATAGACATAACTTTCTTGGCTGCAGTAAAGTTTTCAATATTTACCTGAGTCAGAGAATTATTAGGAACAATTATTAATGTACCTTTTCCAGAAGAACGAATTTTAGTTGAGCGTAAACCAATAGATTCTACTCTGCCAAAAGTGCCATCGGGAAGACCAATATAGTCATCAATTACAAAAGGTCTATCTATATAAAGAACAATTCCACCAAGTAATTGACTTAAAGTATTTTGGGAAGCAAAAGCAACTGCTACACCTCCTATTCCCAGACTAGCAATTATACCAAATACATTCACTTGGTGAGTTTGAGCAAAAATGATAATAGCTAGAACAATAATAATAAAGTTCGCTATAAATTTACCTACTATAAATAAGTCACTATTAGCTTTACGATCGCTTCTGAATGCTGCTTCTATTAAATAGACATCGAAAAATTGTTTCACAAGTTGAGAAGCTAACCAAGTAATAGTAATTGTTAAGATTAAACTGAGGATTATTTCCAAAATATATAACTCAGAATATGGTGTAATAGCTAGAATAGTTATCTCAGATATGGCTAGAGCAATTACTACTCCAATTAGTGATTTATTTGGAGATATGATAATTTTATATACTTCAAAAATTTCTGTATATAATGAGTTTCCGATGAATTGAGGTAATTTACGAACCCCCAGAATAACAACTATTACTATGACTCCAAAAGCTAATATTTGTAGTAAAAGATTGACATTAATTGATACTTCTCGTGGTATTTGATCGAATTCCATCATATCGACTTTCTTGTGGTAGTTTTACTATTAATATTTTTGCTGATTTGATAATTTTTAAACAAAATTATTGCCACTAAGCTTCAAAGATTGTAGGTTTAAAATAAATAAGGAAGTAATTGGGTTTAAAATCCCAAACCTAACCCTCGATGTATACAATTATTTTGGGTTGAATATATATATAAATTGAACCACTAAGCTACTACCTAATACCAGATTACAATGAAGCTGCATAGAATAAAATTTCCAGAATAATTGACCATATATTAAAGATGGATAAATTAATCAATTTGATAATTCTGTGCAGCCTCATATAAAATTGATATAGCATTTCCCAAGCTAATGAGGTACAGTTGTTTTTCTTCTTGATTTATTCCTACGGAACCAGAATTACTACTCCCTACTTCCTATTCCCAGTTAAGTGTTCCCAGTTAAGTGTTCCCTAAAATCAAGGAATCTTGTATCTCACCAGTATGGGAATTGCTGTATCAAACTCAATTTTTTTCAAAACAAGGAAGTTAACAGGTATTTAAACTAGGTTTAATCAAATCAAAAAATATTTCCTTAATTCCTTTCCTCTTACCTTATTTTAAAAACAAATTTAACTAGCTATCAGCTAAAAGCATTCAGCTAGTCTCCTGGATGGTAACTTCGGCCTTCAGGTTTTTGAGCGATTGTTAAAATCCCCTGCCACCCCGTATAGGAAGGATTGTATTATCGGGGTTGAAATCCCCTTAATAACTGATTAAAAATAATCTTGCTGACTGCTGAGTGCTGACTGCTAACCGCTTTTTTAAAACGATAACAGCTGATAATACTGGTAAAGTAAAAAGTGTTAGGCTTTACGGAAAAGTGTAATTAGCAACGAGTAAAAGAAAAAAAGAAAATCAGTATACCTGATAAACCTGAGAAATAGTATAATACATAATATCGCTCAATTCATCTATCAAAGCAATAAGAAAAGTATCTCAAAAATAAAATTAATTAGCGAGTGCATTAGTAGTTTAGAGTAGTGCCGTATAGTTCTTACTTTCATATTAATTCTACTCAGGAAACTCAGGAATTACCCACTTAGGAGGAGCCATCCTTTTCTTCATCATTGCTTCTTCAGCCATTTCTAGCATTTTATCCAAAGAAGTATCATTAATAAATTTAGAAGTTTCTTCCACATATCCCTTATTAGGGCACTTGTCACCCAAAACACAACCATTTACACAAACTTCTGCACAATTTATAGTATTTTCCATACAATTCTCCGAACTCAACTTAATTAATTTTATAACAGATAACAGTTTTTAGCCATCCACTTCAAAAATGATCGATTGTCATGTAAACATCAACATTATTCTCATTCAATATCAACAGTATTTTTGAGTAAAGGCTAACCAGTAAATTAGTAATCATTTAGCCTTCAGTTATCAGGCATATTGCCTGTTACACCAGAATTAATCTTGAGAGATTGAGCAAGAATTATCGTAGTATAAATCCCTATATAAAATTATGCCTATTCTCTAATTAGTGTTTGCTGAAACGACTGAGTAATAGTTGAATTATGACATAAATTAATCCCAATAACCTAATTTAAACGGTCTTATATCTATCAACCAAAAAATATGTATTCATCCTTCCCTTACCCTTAATCATAATAGTTCCTCTCGCATCAAATATATATTTACCTTTTAAATGATAGTAGGTTGATTCTGTAACTTGAATCTTATCAGGTATACCGTGAGATTCCATGCGACTAGCAGTATTAACTGCATCACCCCAGAGGTCATAAATAAACTTTTTCCTGCCAATAACACCAGCAATAACAGGACCAGTATTAATACCAACTCTAATACTAAGTTGCATATTATTTTTTTGATTAAAATAGGCAATTGCTGCCTGCATATCCAAAGCCATTTCAGCAATTGCCTCAGTATGATCTTGCCTTGGTTCTGGTAAACCTCCAACCACCATATAAGCATCTCCAATAGTTTTAATTTTTTCCAAAAAATATCTATCAGTCAATTCATCAAAGCAAGAAAATATTTCATTTAGCAAATTAACTAATTCTGGAGGATTAATTTTTTCTGATAGCTCAGTAAACCCTACCAAATCTGCAAATAAAATAGTAACTTCAGCAAAACTATCAGCAATATCTTTTTTCCCTTCCTTTAATTTTGCTGCAATTGTTTGAGGCAAAACATTTAACAATAACTGTTCTGATTTTTCTTGTTCAACTAATAATATTTGTTCTGCTTGCTTGCGTCGATCAATTTCTGTAGAGACTCGCTCAAACATTTGATTAAAAGCCATCATTACCTCTCCCAATTCATCTTGACGCCGAACAGAAACAGAATAAAATTTAACCCGATCGCCATTTTTACTTAAAGCTTCTCCAGCAGCAATTAAGTCATCTCTTAACTTCAAAATAGGATTAATCAATGTAAATCCTAATACTTCCATTGTTACTAAGGTAACGAAAACAGATATAACTATTACAAGCACTACAATTCTACCAATATAAGCATATAATTCTCGTTGAATTTCAGAAGCGTCGTGACGGGCAATTAATGTGTAATTGATTCCCAAATAATCTGCAGATAATGCCACATCATATCGTTTACCATCTTGACTTCTAATACGGAGAATATTTTTGTCCCCAAGATGAGAAAAATTTATTTCTGGAGCTTCACCAATAGTTTCAATTAATTCTCCTTTAGAATCATAAATTGTGACTCCCAAAATTACAGAATCTTCAGTTAATGTTTTTACCTTCATCTGAAAGATACCATCAGACGCCATACTGGTTTGAGTTAAACGTACAATAGAATTAAAAATTGCTCCAGAAACATCTTCTAGTTGGTGAAGCAGTTCCTCTTCCCGCCGCTTATAAGATGGAATTAAAATTAAAGTCTCAATTACTACAATACTGGCAAATATCCACAAGACTATTTGTCTGGATAAACGCGCTCTTAAAGAACAAAATAATCTTGAAATTTTAGGAAACATATAAAATTTATTTGTTGGGAAGTTTACTAATAAGTTGCACCGCTCACCTTCAAATAAAAAAAATCAAATATAATCAATATTATCTTTATTATCTTTTATAGCACGATAGAAAAGTATCGGGAAATTGTAGAGGTAATCTAGATTTTTAATTTTGAACAGAAGATTAAAGATGACAGGGCAGAATTAGCCTGATTCTGATGAGTATTTATCTCTCTTTTACTCTCTTATTCCCAAGGTTTAAAATAAGGTTTATAGCGCTAGGCGCAAGTCACATAGGGTCCCCGTCGGATTGGCGACGTACAGAAGTAATCTCTGAGTAAGTTTTTCCTGAAAAAATGCTCCCCATTTAGTTGCGATTAAATCTCTCCATCTCTCCATCTCCCCATATCCATACCACTTTAAGGATATATAGTAAAACCTTTGAGATTTAGTATAACTATTTAGCTACAAAGAAAAATATGCCAAAATAAAACTGATATCCAGAACAAATAATTAACTAGATATCAGTTTTTAATAAACACAAAAAGCTACAAATTATCAGTCATCAGTCACCACTCAAAAGTTGATATTGTTAACTTATGCTTTAAGGAATAAGAATTAAATAAAGTCCAGAACTTTTTTTGATAACTCGGATCATATATACCTTAGGCAATTCAACTTGTGTAGATAATAAAATTCTCATTCCTAAGCTTTTCATGCTGATTATTTCAAGTCTAAGTTCCCCATCATACACGTTGATAACTGTTAACTGTTTTAATGACAACCTAGACTTTGACCTAACTTACCACTACCCGATTAAGTAACTCATAAAGAAAAGAGTTAATAAAACCTAATGCTACAGCACCAATTAGGGCGCTCCAAAATCCCCAACGTAAGCGAAATCCACTTACAAACCAAGCAGCTAAACCAAATATAGCCATATTGAGAAGTAGAGTAAAAATAAAACTCGAAAGAACAATCTTAATAGGCAAAGCTATAGCAACTAAAACTGGACGAACTAAAGCATTTAACAATCCAAAAACTGCCGAAGAAGTTAAGGCAATTTTAAAATCATCAATTTCTACTCCTGTAGGTAACTTAGAAATAATAAACAAACTCACAGCAGTAACAAACCAAAGAATCAAAAGTTCTACAATACTCATTTTTTTCTCCTTAATTAACTAGCTATCAGCTATCAGCTTTTAGCATTTCTGTTCCGGAATGCTCCGAAACAGATATCAGCTTTTAGTAGCTCTGGTTAAAATCCCCTTTCCCTTCAGGAATGCTCGGCAAAAGCTAACTTTAAAAAAACAATTTTTCTGACTACTGACTGCTAACCGCTGACCGCTTCTTTAACAGAAATCTAAACATTAAATCGGAAAAGCATAACATCCCCTTCCTTTACAAGATAATCCTTACCCTCACTCCTCAACAAACCCTTTTCTTTAGCAGCACTCATCGAACCAGTAGCGACCAAATCATCATAAGCAATTGTTTCTGCTCGAATAAAACCTCGTTCAAAATCAGTATGAATTACACCAGCAGCTTGAGGAGCTAACATTCCAGCTTTAATCGTCCAAGCTTTAGTTTCTTTTTCTCCAGTAGTAAAATAAGTACGCAATCCCAACAATTCATAAGTTGCCTTAATTAGAGATTTTAACCCACCTTCTTCTACTCCTAAAGATTCTAAATAATCAGCTCTTTCCTCCTCTGGTAACTCAATTAATTCTGATTCTACCTGAGCTGAAATTATCACAACTTGAGCATTTTCTACAGCAGCAATATTGCGGACTTTTTCAACCCAATCATTCCCACTAGCTAAGTCATCTTCTGACACATTAG
The DNA here is from genome assembly GCF_050015995.1 of Dapis brunnea BLCC-M229. Taxonomy (NCBI): domain Bacteria; kingdom Bacillati; phylum Cyanobacteriota; class Cyanophyceae; order Oscillatoriales; family Microcoleaceae; genus Dapis; species Dapis brunnea. The sequence continues at coordinate 43,092 of NZ_JBNHEP010000002.1, forward strand.
CAGCATAAATTATGGGTTTAGAAGTTAACAGATTTAAAGGCTTAATTAGAAAAGATTCGTCTTCATTTAAACCAGCCATTCGTACCGATTTACCTTCGTTTAAAACAGCCTCTAATTTTTCTAAAATTTCTAATTCTGCCTGAGCTTCTTTACTGGTACGAGCTTGTTTTTTAGTTCGTTCAATTCGTCTTTCTACCTGAGCTAGGTCGGATAAGGCTAATTCTAAATTAATTACCTCAATATCTCGCACTGGATCGACGGAACCAGAGACATGAATAATATCCTCACTATCAAAACAACGAACTACTTGAACAATGGCATCAACCTCTCGAATATTAGATAAAAATTGATTACCTAAACCTTCTCCTTTACTAGCACCTTTTACTAAACCAGCAATATCAACAAATTCAATTCTGGTAGGAATAGTCTGAGCAGAATTAGAAATTTTAGTTAGCACATTTAACCGCTCATCTGGCACTGCCACCACACCAACATTAGGTTCTATTGTGCAAAATGGGAAGTTAGCAGCTTCTGCCTTGGCATTAGCAACTAAAGCATTAAATAAGGTAGATTTTCCGACGTTGGGTAGTCCGACAATTCCAGCTCTGAGCATAAATTTAAGTCAAAAATCAAAATTTAAAAGTTAAAAATTACAATTAGCCTATTTACAAGGATAGCAGAAGGCAAAAAGAATCTTGATTCCTAAATACTATAGTTTGACTCCAATGCTAAAGTTATCTAAATCAGTCTAATGAAATAATTATTTTACTTCTCTTGTTGAAGAATATATTTTCAAAAAGTTATTTGCAGGCAAAGTCTAGATTAAATTTTGTTAAATTAGTAATTTTTAGTCCGAAAATAAGTTAAAGTATTTTTTGATTATTATTTAAAGTTATAGACTAATTTAACTGTTGCGCAATGGTTGAAAAAAGAATCATGGGAACTACAGAAGCTGCATATTTACTTGGTATTTCCGGTCAACGTTTGCGGGTATTATTATCTCAAGGTCGAGTAAAAAATGCTCGCAAGGAAAATGGCTTTTGGCAAATTCCTGCTTATGGCTCTCAAGGTAATGAAATGCCCATAATTTATCCTGGTAGAAGAGGTCCGAAGGGTAATTGGTGCAAAGAAAAGCGGGTTAACCCCGCAATGATTCATGTTAACCAGCACATCATTAAGGAAAATGCAAAGAATCCACTAAAAGAGATAAGACCAGTAATTTCTGTGAAGCAAACTAATCGCAATGACTATGGTTTCCAGTTGGAAATTAAAGGTCCCTGTCGAATTGTATATAGTCCCCACAACCCGGCAAAATGCGGCGCTCACTTATGGATTGACACTTTTAGTCGAGTGCAATTTGTAGATATTAATTTTAATCCAATTAGCGCTTGTCAAGCATATAAATATATATAGATAGATGTAATTTTAAGACAAGTCAATAAAATTTAGATTTTTGCCGATATCTGTTGTGGTAAAGTGATAGTTACAATCAACACAAATGAACGACAGATGGATAATGCTGCGAAAAATCAAGCCCTCGTAGATGCTTTGGCAAAAAATCTGCCAGATGACGCATCTGAAGCTTTAGTAAGTCAGATTTTTGCATCTGAATTATTCAATTTTTTAGGTTTTGAAGTAAATGAAAGAGTGCCTTCTTTTTCCACAGGACTAGGTAATGAATCGGTCGATCATGCTCTGCGTCATAATACAGGAAATGAGATATTTTCTCAAACCAAAACTAATCCAGATATTCTTGTAGAGTTGAAAACTCGGAATCTTAATTTAGCTACTGATTCGACAGATTATAAAAAGACAGTTGTACAAATTAAACGGTATTTGCTATCTGAAAACTGTAAAACAGTGAAGTGGGGAATAATTACGAATGCTAATCACATTCAATTATTCAGAAAGCATGGAAAAGTTATTCATCCAGCGACAGTTTGCCTAGCAATTAATTCAGAAAATATCATCAAAATCGCTACATTGATTAAAGAAAAAATTAGTAAACCAAAAAAAGCATTAACAGTCGCAGTTTATAATAATAAAGGTGGGGTAGGAAAAACAACAACTACAGTTAATACGGCAGCAACCCTATCACTACCACCGTATCAGAAAAAAATTTTGGTTGTTGATTTTGATCCGAATCAAAGAGACTTGACAAATTCTTTAGCAATTAAACCAAGTACACCTACCTTTTATAATTGCTTGATAGATAAAAATATTAATGTTAGAGATGTAATTTATCCCTACAAAATCAGCGATAAAAAATCCAAAAAAGAATTTGGTTTTGATGTAATTCCTGTGCATGGAGAACTTAGTAATTGGGATGATATTGCACAACAAATTACTTTTGACCGATTAAGCAAAGTATTAGAGCAACTAAAAAATAACTACGACTATATCTTAATTGATTCTCCTCCTAACTGGCGGATATTCAGCGTTAGTGCTATTTATGCCGCAAATGTAGTTTTAATTCCGGCAAAACATAATAACTTATTTTCCCTAGAAAATGCAGCTATAACCATCAAGGAATATATACCAAAAGTTCAACAAGCAAGAAGAAAAAATCAAGATTTCGGACCAGTGGCTTTACCAATTTTCTTTAACGGTGAAAAAATGACCGAACCTCAAAAAAAAGTTGCTAAATCCTATATTAGTAAACTGATTAATGATGCTCGACAAAACTCCCATAATAAATTTGACCTGCTACCTTATTTTTATCCACGTTATACAAAAGCTAATAAAAATACCGAAATATTTGAATTGCCTGCTTATGCTGCAATTGCAAATTATACTTTTGATTATGTACCTGCTGTTTATCAGAATAAGGTAGCTCGTGAATATTATAAGAGTTTAGTTAATGAGTATTTTCTATAAAGCTAATAAAAATACAAAAATATTTGAATTGCTTAGTTATGCTGCATTGCAAATTATACTTTTGATTATGTATCTGCTGTTTTTAAAGATAAGGTAGTTCGCACATTTTATGTATACTTGGTTAAGGAATATTTTTGACAATGATCAATTTGAATAAGATTGGTAAATTGATACATCTATAATATGGATGAAATTTAACTCGGAGATGGAAAAAATGCTCCAGAATTTCTAATTTCATCAACGGCAAAAGTTCTGAATGAAACTGATGGAAAAAACTGGGTATCTGTGATTGTTAAAGTTGGAGAAGAGCAATATCCAGTCATTGATTAATTCTTTGATTTTCGCACATATCATATAGACTTGGTTAAGGAGTATTATAATGAGCAATTTGAGTAAGGTTGGTAAGTTGATACATTTATATATGGATGAAATTGAATTGGGAGATGGAAAAAATGCTCCAGAATTTCTAATTTCATCAACGGCAAAAGTTCTCAATGAAACTGGTGGGAGAAACTGGATACCTATCATTGTTAAAGAAGTGGGAGAAGATAAATATGAAGTAATTGGCAATTCTTTTATTTTTGCCGTAGCTGAAGCTGCTGGTTTAGAAAAAGTGTGGTGTATTATTGCTGATGAAAGTGAGGAAACTGAACAAATTAGCAAAATTTTATCTGGGGAAAAAACGCCACAAATAAATCTTTCCACCGCCACAAGAGATGAAATTAAAGCAGCACTTCAATACTTAATTGAAAAACCAGACAGCAAACTTAAAGGAGTAAAATTGCCAGTAGCTACAAATCGCATTGATGAAGCTCCGCGTCAATATTGGAAAGATTTTAAACCCATCACAAAATTAGGGTGTGGAATTACAACAGCTAAAGTTAATGCTTTAAAAGAAGTATTTTATCTGACTCCCCAACCAATACCCGAACCAGAGAAAGTAAATCTTTCCACTGCCACAAAAGATGAAATTGAGGCAGCACTTAAATATTTGATCGAAAAGCCAAATAGTAAACTTAAACAAGTTGATTTAGCAAAAGCAACAGAACGTATTGCCGAAGCTCCACGTCAAAATTGGAAAACCTTAGAACCAATTACAAAATTAAAATGTGGAATTGGAAAAGCTAAGATTAATGCTTTAAAAGAAATATTTTATTTAAGTTAGGGAGTAGGGAGTAGGGAATAGGGAGTAGGGGGAAAGAATTTAATACCTCTCTTCAATAATTGATTTCCTGTTTTTATTATTGGAAATTTCTAATCAGAGACTGAAATATTTAGATTGGGAAAAACCTTTTTCCCTAGAAAAGAGAGAGTAGGGAGTAAGGGTAAAAAATTGAAGACTTTTCTTGAGATAGCCGTAATAGTTACTCCTAATCAAAATTGTATTTTTCAATATTTGAATAGCGATCGCTATTCAAACATAGATTTAGAGATAGAAAGTTTCCTAGCTACTTCTAGAAGAAAATTAATCAAAGCTCCTAAAATCTCGAAAATTGGAAATGCTTAACCAAAGCAAGACACCAATAATTGAAACTCTCAAAAATTTCACCACCAGATTTATAGTCAACAGTTCTACTACAGAAATTATCGCCAGAATTCTAGTAACTACTTGTAGAAATCTACTTGTAGAAATGTAGAGAAAATAATTTTGCCAAAGTTTCGTTGCGACTTCTAGAATCAAATTAATCAAAGCTCCTAAAATCTCGAAAATTGGAAATGCTTAACCAAAGCAAG
>NZ_JBNHEP010000002.1:47802-59395 GCF_050015995.1 Dapis brunnea BLCC-M229
ACACCAATAATTGAAACTCTCAAAAATTTCACCACCAGATTTATAGTCAACGGTTCTACAACAGGAATTATCGCCAGAATTCTAGTAGCTACTTGTAGAAATAGAGAGAAAATAATTTTGCCAAAGTTTCGTAGCTACTTCCAGAGGAAAATTAATCAAGGCTCCTAAAACATAGAAAATTTCAAATGCTTAACCAAACCAAGACACCAATAGTTGAAACTCTCAAAAATCTCTCCCAAAAATCTCATGCTTCTTTCTATGCACCAGGACATAAACAAGGAAAAGGCATTCCACAACCACTCACTGAATTACTCGGTACAAAAGTTTTTCCAGCAGACTTACCAGAATTACCAGAACTAGATAACCTCTTCGCTCCAGAGGGTGTAATTCAAGAAGCTCAAGAATTAGCAGCAGAAACCTTCGGCGCATTACACACTAAATTTTTAGTGAACGGTTCTACTACAGGAATTATCGCCGGAATTCTAGCTACTTGTGGAAATGGAGAAAAAATAATCTTGCCTCGGAATATTCATCAGTCTGTAATTTCCGGTTTAATTCTATCTGGAGCAATTCCGATTTTTATCTATCCAGAATATGACTCTCATTGGGATATTCCTCTGAGCATTACTCCCCAATCTATCGCCCAAACCTTAGCCAAACATCCCGACGCTAAAGCAGTAATGATAGTTTATCCCACCTATCATGGGGTTTGTGGAGATATTCGAGCGATCGCCGAACAAGTACATAAATATAATATTCCTCTATTAGTAGATGAAGCTCACGGAGCTCACTTTGCTTTTCATCCAGAATTACCAATACCAGCATTAGTCGGTGGAGCAGACTTAACTGTACAGTCAACTCATAAAACTCTAGGAGCTATGACTCAAGCATCTATGCTTCATATTGGAAGTAATCGTATCGACCTTTATCGACTTGAGCAAGCATTACAGATATTACAGTCTAGTAGTCCAAGTTATTTACTTCTAGCTTCCCTTGATGCAGATCGGCAACAAATGGCTTTATTTGGTGAGGAGTTGATGAGTCAAACTCTAGAATTAGCTAAGAATGCCAGAAATAGAATTAGTCAACTGTCGAATTATTCGGTATTCGAGCTAGAAGGAAAGAGCAAGAAGAAAGAAGAAAGAAGTTTGACTTGCTTATCAGGAGATTCAGATTTATTAGAAAATGAGATTAAACAAAAGATTGAAGAATCAGGAGAAATATTCTCAATTCCTAACACTCAACTCCTAACTACCAACTCCCCAATAGAGAATGAGGTTAAAGAAAAAATTGAAGAATTAGGAGAAATATTCTCAACTCCTAACCCTCAACTCCCAACTCCCAACTCCCCAATAGAGAATTATTTCAACCCAGGATTTATTGCCCTTGACCAAACGAGACTAACTATTAAAGTCTCTAATATGGGATTGAGTGGGTATGAAACTGATGAAATTTTGCATCAGGAATTAGGAGTCACCTGTGAGTTGCCCAGTTTCCAAAATCTGACATTTATTATTTCTCTGGGGAATACAAAGACAGATATCGATCAATTAGTAACTGGTTTAGTTAATTTAAGCGATCGAGGTCAAGTTAACTTGCCTACTAATCACAGAACAAAATTTAACTTCCAGGTAACTGATTGTTCCATACCAGTCTCTCCCAGAGATGCTTTTTTTGCCGATCAGGATTGTTTGCCTATTGAAAAGTCTGTAGGATATATCAGTGCCGAATTACTTTGTCCCTATCCACCAGGTATTCCAGTATTAATACCTGGTGAAATTATTACAGAAAAGCATCTTCAGATACTTGAACAAGTCCTGGCTAATGGTGGCATAATAACAGGGTGTAGTGACCCTATTCTTAAAACTATCAAAGTCTCTAGATTTTAGTTTTGACTACTTGACATCCTCCCGACGTTGCGCATGCCGCGACAATGAGGGATTCCTAAACCTCCCGACTCAGGACTTTCTGCTGCCTCTTTCAGAGGAGCTTCGATAACGTAGCACCTGCCTCCAAGGCCAAACCTCTTTCTGGTCTTACGGTTGCTCCACAGACAAGCCAGTGCGGTCTTGGGGGTCTCCCCCATGAGCGACTGGCGCTGACACTGTTAGCCTAGCAGCCTAATTCTATTTATAATAGCATACCCTTGTAAGAACCGCAAGATTGATTGGTTTTCCAATTGCGCTCCCTTCCCCCCCCTTCTCAAGGCAGGGCTGTTTCATTCTCAAAAAAGGTGTAGAATTATAGAGTAAGGAGCAGATTTATTTGGTATTCTTGGCCAAAATATCAAAATATATGGAAAAAACCCTGATTGATTACCTGAAAGAAATACCTGATTTTCGTGACCCGAAGGGCTGTCGTCATCCTTTATGGTTAGTATTGTTGATTATGATCATGGGTATAATTAGTGGTTATTGGGGTTATAGACAGTTAGGCAGATTTACTCAACGTCATCGTCTCAGTTTGATTAAACTATTAAATATCCCTCAAGCTCGTGTTCCTTCATATTCAACTATCAGACGGGTAATGGTACAGTTAGATTACCAAAAATTACAAATAGCTTTTAATCAATGGAGTCAAGAATATAGTAAAATCAGCTCCCATGAATGGGTATCCATAGATGGAAAAAGCTTGAAAAATACTGTTAATAATTATGATACATCTGAGCAAAATTTCATCAATTGTGTATCAGCATTTAGTCATGAAAGAGGGCTGGTCTTAGGAATAAAAATATTTAATAATAAACAAGAAAGTGAAATTACGATAGTTAGACAACTACTAGAAATATTGGACTTAAAAGGAGTAGTTTTTACCCTTGATGCTTTACACTGCCAAAAAAAACCGTGGCAGCAATTATCGAAACTCAAAATGATTATTTAGTTAAAGTTAAAAGGAATCAACCATTATTATATGCAAAAATAGAAAAGCAAGTTAAATCAAGCAAAGCCGTAAAAAGGTATATAAATGATGAAAAAACTAGAAATCGCCAGACAATAAGACAAGTAGAGGTTTTTCATATACCGATGGGATCTTGATGATTTATGGCAAGATGCAGGTTGTGTAATCAGAGTCAAACCTAGTGGTAATCGTGGGTGAAAATCAGTAGAAAGTATAAGTTATTATCTTTGCTCTCTCTCACCATTATCTGCTAGTCTAGCCTCTGGGATTCGAGGACATTGGTTAATTGAAAATCAACTACATTGGGTAAAGGATGTAATTTTAGAGGAAGATTTAAGTCCTCAAAAATCTGGCTTTTCTGCCATAAATTTCTCTATTTTAAAAACTTGGGTTTGAACTCTGCTGAGAATACATGGTTTTGCCGGAATTAAATCAGCGATATCAAACTTAAGTCATAATCTAAAATATATACTTTCTATTTGTGCTTAAGTCTGGTATTAAATCCATTTTTGGCTCTGAACAAGGCTGTGTTGCGATCGCACAGGGCAATTATTGGGTCAGTTTGACATTGGTTGGTGACGATAGTGCTACGCATCCCTAGGCGATCGCGCGACCATATTAACAATAAATGGCCATTTAAGCTAATATTGGCCGAAGTAAAGCCCTAAATCTGCTCCTTACTCTATAATTCTACACCTTTTTTGAGAATGAAACAGCCCTGCTCCCAGGAGGGGAGTAATTGATAATTTCTGGATGAGAATTGATTTGATTTTTAATTTTCACCAGATGTCTTTTAAAGATGTCACAAATAGTTTCAAACTTTAAATGTCAAATAATTGCCTCAAACCTTTCTCTTGTCAAAGTTTTTAGCCTATCCAATCTAACTTCTGAATTCTGAATTCTGAATTCTGTGAAATGGTATAAGTATGGTTCTCATGTTCATTTGTTGGTACGCCGGAATCTAATGCGGGCAAGTAAGATAATGCAGCACAGAGTGTTGGAAAATGACAAAATTACTGTTCATTGGCAAACTGAGGTGGTAGATGTTTATGGTAAGGACGTTGCTGAACCAAGGGATGAATCTTTGATTCCCCACACTCCCCACACTCCCCACACTAATTCATCCCACAAATATGCAACGGCTGGTAAGAGTCGCTTGGAAGGAGTGGAGGTGAGAAATAGTCAGACTGGTGAACATAAGAATTTACCAGTTGGAGGTTTGTTTTATGCAATTGGTCATACTCCGAATACTCAAATTTTTCAAGGGCAGTTGGAATTGGATGAGGTCGGTTATGTGGTGACTCAAGAGATAGTCAAAACTAGCGTTCCTGGTGTTTATGCTGTGGGTGATGTGCAAGACTATGAGTTTCGTCAAGCTATAACTGCTGCTGGTAGTGGTTGTATGGGGGCGATGTTGGCAGAGAAATGGTTGTCGTCAAAAGGTTTGGCACAAGAGTTGGCTCCAGAAAAGAATGTAGAGAAGTCGCCGGAAGAATATGAAAATGGATTGGTTGCTGATACTGTTGAGAGTTTTGACCCGAATGCTACTCACCATCTGGGGGGTTATGCTTTGCGTCGCCTTTACCATCAGAGCGATCGCCTAATTGTTGTAAAGTATTCTGCTCCTACCTGTGCTCCATGTCATACTTTGAAACCTATTTTGGAGAAGGTGATACAGGAGTTTGAGGAAAAAATTCATTATGTGGAGATTGATATTGAGGAAGATCCCGAGATTACTCAGAATGCGGGGGTGATGTCTACACCGACGATTCAGTTTTTTAAGGATAAGGGTTTGGTCAAACAGTTAAAAGGTATGAAGCGTAAGAGTGAATATAGAAAAGTGATTCAAAGTAATGTAGGCTAATTAAGTAGATGGGTGGGAAAACTTCTAACTATGTCCGACGCAAAGGAAATGTAGTTATAATCCTGTAGTGGACCGTTTCATCTTAAATGTTGCATTAGAAAATGGGGAGATGGGGAGATGGGGTGATGAGGGGATGGGGTGATTACTAAAAAAGCTAATGCACAGTTTTAGCTGAAACAGTCTAGTAGGTTGGGTTAAGCGACAGCAAACCCAACAGTAATGTTATAGCGCTACGAAGTCAGATAGGGGAGCCGTCGGATTAGCGACGAGAAGTCACAAGTAATCTTTAACTGAGTTTTCGGTGCCCAAATCCTGCGCAAACAGCATTTAGCAATGTCCGCGCCCTTTGCTTCGACTGCTATATACTAATTTTAAATCTTTTCATCCATCCCTCCTTAGTGGGAAAAGCACAAACATTTTCATTCTCTGAAGCTCCTGAAAAAAAATCAGCGCGTCAAAGGAATTTCAGTTGCATCCTCACAAAAATTCTGATATACTAAAAACTATCTGGGGTTATTCGCCCATACACATGATTTTTTATTCAACTAATTTTTCTGACTCAGAAACCATCAAATATTCAGGAATTTTCCCCACAAGCTACCCTGGTTGTTTTTCCGATCGTCAAATACTTCCATCCATCCTTAGTGGGAAAAGCACAAACATTTTCATTCTCTGAAGCTCCTGAAAAAAATCGGCGCATCAAAGGAATTTCGGTTGCATCTTCACAAAAATTCTGATATACTAAAAACTATCTGGAGTTGCTCGCCCATGCACATGATTTTTTATTCAACTAAAAATAGTTATAATTTCGAGCGCGAATGCTGTAGAAAAGAAAATCAATTTAAAAGAGACCAAATAGTTTCTATAGTCGATCGGAATTTCCAACTACTCATTTGTAAAATTATTTTATTAAATTGGTTTTATGTAGAAACAATGTTATGTTGGGTTGAGGAATCGAAACCCAACATACGCTATTTACTCCTAACGAAAGTTATCTAATCCCTCAAATGTAAAAGAATTTTCTTTCTTTTTCAGAAATTCAATCCCACCTTGTTGTTGTGCTTTTTTTTCTGCATTATCAGTCGATTTAATAAATACTTCAAAGTCTTCAATAGCACCATTAAAATCAGATATTAATCCTCTGGCAAAACCTCTATTATTGCGAATCAATCCATTATTATGGGCAATTTTAACTGCTTTTTCACAGGCAAACATTACCTTTTATACTTGCTTGTTCAGACTACCTTCCCAACAAAGATAATTCCAATTATCAGCAGAAATTTCTAAATCTGAATCCAATTCTTGAGCCTGATTATAAGCTTAAATTGCTCTATCAAATTGACCTTGTGTAACTAATTTATTTCCAAGTAAATTATCTGTTTCCTCTGTGGTATCAACCGAGGCAGTTGTTGTTTCTTCTCGATAATAGTTGTCATAATTGTAGATAGTTACTTTTCCTGTGGGATTAAAAACAGCAACAGCTTTTCCTTGTTGAATCACTTATACAACAGCTTGAATAGCTTCATCGCTCCAATTAAAATAATTGCGATCGCCAATATAAATCTCTCTACCCTCATCAATAGAAACATTAAATTTGCTTAATTATTGTAATTTCAAGGTTTGCATTCCTTGTTACTGAATTTGATATATCTGCTCTTAAATTTTAATAATTTAGTCTTTGTTTTTGATCCTCAAAATATTTTCTAAGTCTTGTTTTTTGACTTTCAAAATCATCTAATAAATTATCTATCTGTTTCCTTGTAATATCTGACAATTCATATCTGACTTTTCCCAAAAAATATTTTGACAAATCATTATATTTTCCTTCTCTCAAATATTCAATGTCATTCTCAAATGCTCGTAAATTTTTCTTATATTTATCTTCCATCTCATAATGGCCAGAAACTCTTTCTGGTGTCGCATATCCACCTGGACGATCGTTGCGCATGTCTGAAAGGTAGTCATTTAATCGATTTATCCGTCCTTCCAAATCTAAAATAATTCTATCTATTTCTTGATGATATTCATTTTCCATTTTTCTTAAATTATCTTGATAGTCAGCATCTAGACGCATAAAGTCACTTTGACGCCTATATTGGTAATCATCTGAAATTTTATTACTAATATTTTGGTAATTATCTGAAATTTTATTACTAAGGTTCTCTATTAAATCAGATAAATTTCCCAAAGCTTTATAGTCATATCCTGATTGAATAGTAAGCTGATGCAGTGATTACCTGTAATAATCACTGCATCAGAAGCATCTCCACCTATCGCAACTGAACTTTTCCCAGAAGCATTAGACCTCTTGCAAAAGTTTTTTATTGGTTGTTGCCCATAATCAACTGGGATCATACAGCGATCGCTATCTCATGGTGGCGATCGCCAATCCAAAAAAGTCAATTAAGTTTTAAAACCAGAATAATTGTATAATTATTAAAGACAATTATTCACCAAATAAAATTGATTGAATTATGAAATATTGGCAAGCAAAAAAATTACCGCAAACTGAATTTCAGCGTTTAACAGGGGTAAAAAAACTTTTAGAGTGATGGTTCGCACTATCAAAGCTAAAAATAAAGAAAAAAAGAAATTAGGACGCAAGTCCAAATTAATCGTTGAAGACCAAATTTTAATGACTCTTCAATATTTAAGAGAATATAGGACTTATTATCATATTGGTTCATATTGGAAAATGTCCGAATCTAACGTTTGTCGTCTTGTGCATAAAATTGAAAACATATTAATAAAATCTCGTCAGTTTCGACTCCCTGGAAAAAAAGAATTATGGCAAACTTATTCTGAAGAAGAACTGGTAGTAATGGATGTAATGGAAAGCAAAATTGAAACACCTAAAAAACGACAAAAACAGTTTTATAGTGGAAAACAAAGAGAACATACACTAAAAACACAATTAGTAATGAGTGCAAAAAAGTGAAAAAATATTATGTTTAGTCAATGGAAAAGGCAGAATTCACGATTTTCAACTTTTTCAAACACAGTGGAGTCAAATTTGGGGATTTGACTAAAGTGATTGCTGATAAAGGATATCAAGGAATCGCTAAAATCCATCAATTAAGTGAAACCCCGATTAAGAAAAAGAAAGGAAAAAAAGTTAAAATTCCACCAACATCTTTTGTAAATCCCTTCTGTTGGGTAGTTGAATTAATAAATTCACTCTCCTCAATTTGCTCAAGTTTTGAGGCTAGTTTTTCCAGGTCACTATCCTGCTCAAGGTCATATTCTCCTACTGTCTTAATATCATCTAACAAGAATTGTTCATTAGACATGGAATATCCCTCTGGCTAAAAATAAGGTGTAGATTTCACAAGTTATATAAAATCCGGTTATACAGTAATTGCAAAATTACTTTCTCTGAATACAGATATTCTATTGAATACGAATTATACAATTTCCAAGTTCCAATCTTTTCTTTCTCCTGGCTCCTGACTCCTGACTCCTGACTCCTGACTCCTGACTCCTAGCGCGATACGATAACTAATTACCCGGATTCTATATTAGTTTGTTTTTATTTTTCTAGCTTATCCTAAAAATTACTGAGTCGCAAATTATCTACTACCACCACAAGTTGTTAGTCGCGATATCAAAGCCAAAAAAGTTTCCGCAGCCATCATTTGACCTACCCCATAACAAGCTCGTCTGCGCCAGATAATTATAGGTAAGTGACCCTCTGGAGCTTGGAGGTTAAACGACAATTCATCATAATATTTCCAACTTTCTCCATCTCGCCATCCCAAGCGATCGCAAAAATCTCCATATTGTCCACTCACACTTTCCCATATACGTTGTTGTGCATTTAAGCCAAACAACCCATTACTATAATATTCCCAAAGCCAATCAATAGTACAAAGGTCTGTACAAGGAAAATTCTCAATATCTGCCAACTGAAGCCAACCTTCTTCCTGCCTCAAAGTTACTTGTAGCAACAACTCCCAGGTAAGTTCATCTGCTTTTCGCCATTTTCCAGCAGCTAAGAGATTAATCAGTGGGTTATAATCTATTCCCACTTCTGACATTGGTGGTTCGGGAGTTGGCATAGCATTCAATTTTTCATCAATATTATATAGGGTTTCTGCTAACGTCTCTGGATTAAGTTGTTCGAGATGATAAAGTACCCATTGTAGTTGAGAGTTAAGTTGAAAGCGTTCTATTGCTGCCTGATGTAACTGAGATTGTATTTCATCCAGTTGCTTTTTTAGATCCCTGTAATTTTGATTGTCATTTACTTCATCTGCTGGTGCAGTTGGTAAACCAGAATTGCTATTATGATGATTGGCGTTTTCCGTAGCTTGTAAAATTTGCCACATTTTTCTAGCCCAGTTCAACTTTGCTTGTTCTTTTTGTTGGTAAATTTCTGCTGTAGCAAAGAAAGCGGTATCTGATTTTAAATTCCAGTCACAAATAGAGCAAAACTCTGGCACTGTTTCAACATATTCTGCACCGCAAATAGGACATAACATAATTTTTTTTCTTAATCAAAATCAGTCAAAACCAATATTATCAGGACTTACGCGGGCGAACCCAGAAACCCGGTTTTTTCGTAGATGTTTATTATACCATGCATGACAAAAGAATGTTACGAATAATAAGCAGTATTAAAAGACTCGAGCAGAAATGTCTATTTGACGAAAAAGAGAAATTACAACATAAAAAATGATATCAAACTTATTCATTCTGACTCCTGTCTCTTGACTTACCCTCCTGGCTCCCCTCCTGGGAGGGGCGGGGGTGGGTTGGGTTAGGAGTGAGTTGACTTCTAAGAAATAGCCTAACTATTTGTAGCAAACATTTATCAATTTGGTATTATACCTCTCCAAAAATCCCAAATCAAATCAATTATTATCCATAAATTATCAATTATTTCTCCCTATTCCCTATTCGCTATTTGATTGATAAAGAGCCAATTTCTGTTCATAAGTTCCGACAAGTTTAGGCATGAGTCGTTCCACATCTGTTTCAGTTTCCCCAAATGATGGCCACACCATATATAACTTTCTAAAAGCTTCTTCGACTCTCCCTTCTTCAATATCTTTCAGAGCATCTTTTTCTCGAATCAATTCTATAGCTACACGGTCTTGATAGGTAGGACTAAAATTCTTAGCCTTGACTACAGGAGCAAAGCGATCCCAAGAGGTACTCAGAAACTGATATCGCCCAGCAGCATCAGAACAAAGTTCCTTGCCATTACTAAGGGCACATTTCAGTTCTCTGGGATGGTCTTTAAAGCTAGAGAAATGACTACCTGTATATTGACGATAATAACCTTGAGGCCCTGTTGTACCTTCTGTGACGGAAATTGTATCTAGAAAAGCTCTGATTCTGGGAACATTTACTGGATAAGCCCAATTTTTAGTTGGATCTATCTTAGGCATAACTACTGATGTTGCTGACTCTTTTTCATCAGCATTTGCACTCCCACCCACTTGCCGAAATAGTTGTGAGATTGCTATGAATAATCCTAAAATAATTAATAGTGAGGAAGCTAATTGGAAGTTAAATAGTTTAGACAAGTTTAAAGTCTTTTTCTGCACTTTCCCAGTAGTGCGGTGATTTTTAATTTTGTCTTGAGAGGAAGCTGATTTTTTCAAGTTTGTAGTAATAGGAGACAATGTTTTTTTTTGAATAGTAGGTTTTTTTTGAGTAGTAGGGAGTATTCCGGTTTGCTGACCAAATTTTAGTAGAGAATTAATAGTTTCTACTCGTTTGTGTTGATGAGATTCCCAATTTTGAGAATGAACACTCCGCACATTTGCAAATGCTATAACATCTGCTGGAGTTATTTTTTCTAGTGGTTTTTTGACAAATTTCAGAAACATTTGAGCTATATATAAATGAGAAGATTGCTGTATAGGAGGAATTTGTTGTAACCAGATATTTATTAACTCAAGGTCTGAAATTTTTTTTGCTTGACTTCTTTGTTGTGCTTGTTGGTTATACATGACACACCACCTAAATGTTTGAGATTAAGACATCAGACTGAATTATAGGGAGTATAGATTATTTTACTATAAACAGTATTATTTGAGATTTAATTTAATCTATCTTTTTGTTTTTAGCAAGTTTTTTTCTACTGAATTTAACTATTTTAGTCAAAAGTCATAATTAAAAAGCCAAAATGAAATATGGATGATAGGAATCACAATAATATAATTTGAAAACAAGGATTGCTACAATTAATCAAGTTGGAAATTTATGCTCTGATGATAAAGTTTTCTCTAGTTCTGCTAATGCAGGTTAATTTCTAGCTTTTTTTATTACTTTCTGGAAAACATATTTCTTTTTATTTCTTCCTTAGCTACATTATAGGTAACATTTTTTTATGAAATTGCTATAACTTAAATTGTTAGTCCTAAAATAGTAAGGATAAAGGATATTAGAACTCTTTTCTATTCCCAGTAATTCCTATTCCCTACTATTATCATTACTTGTTTACCGAAAAATTAAGGTTTAAAGCTTCTCCTTTAAAATCCTTTTAACCAATCCTTCTATTACAGAAGAGGTAATAATTAATTATTAATTATTAATTGTTAATTATTAATTGTTGAACAGTACCCTGATTTTTTGTAAGCATTCAGCTATTAGCGGTCAGCTCTCAGCTTTTTAAGGAAGGATGTAGCTCAATATACTATTAAGGTTAACTAGTGGACTTTTACCAAAAAATCAGGTCTAAAATCTTCCCTTGGATAGGGGATGAACAAAATCAACATCCGTATTTCAATCCCAATGGTTTAGGCAGATGTACTGATAATTGATAATGGGACTTACACAACTTAACTGGTAAAATTAGACTATAATGCTTGGTCTACAATA
>NZ_JBNHEP010000003.1:0-6195 GCF_050015995.1 Dapis brunnea BLCC-M229
TTCTTTGTCTGTTAAACTGCTTGAATATGGCATTTTCTCATGCTAGTTGGCGTTGGCGGAGCCTAGCGGCAGCTATATCGCTACTTAGTATAACCAATTCCTGAAAAGATCCCAAATGGGTTCTATAGATGAAATTCTCAAAGACACTATCGAATTTGCTCGCACTGAAGCAGAACAAAAAGAGATTGAGCTTAATTCAAATCTTGATTCAGAGATCTGGGTTTTGGGAGATGGGCAGCAACTACAACCGGTATTTTCTAATTTAATTGACAATGGTCTGGAATACACGCCAACAGCAGGAAAAGTAACAGTTTCTTTGTTCGCCGATAATGAAACAGCAATTATTACAGTAGAAGATACAGGAATTGGCATTGCTCCAGAGGAGTTCCCCCCACATATTTGAACGTTTGTGAGGGAGTTAACGCGCCAGAATTGAACGACGAGAAGGAACAGGTTTAGGCATGGCGATCGCTTAAACTTTAATTCATGTTCATGGAGGCAGAATTGAAGTAACCAGTAATATCAAATCCGGATAATTACTATACTCAAGTCATTGCAACTGGAACAGAGTGGAAGGAAGCAATCTCCGCGCATCCTTGAGATTGCTTCCTATCGTCGCAATGACGACTGTTCAATCGGATTTTATATAAAATTGGTGTAGGGAGTTGTTTTTGGGTCAAACTTCCGGTAGTGGTAAAGAAGTAAAGTGTAAGTATTCAAGCGAACATGATATTAGACCCAATTATTTTGATAAAAATGAAGGGTGGAGCCTAGGGAGAGCTCTATCACCTCTTCATAATTTGATCGCTACATCTACACGACTAACATCAATTGATCGTATAATTCGTCGTGGGTTAAGATAGTATTTCCATTATCAAAACTGAATTCTTCAAACTTTTTGGTATTCATAGTAATACCATCTAGTTCAAAATCAACTTTATTGTTATTAGCACCGAAACTAATATTATCAAATTGCTCTATTTTGTAAGAGCCAAGGCTGAGTATATCATAACCGTTACCACCATTTATTATAGCCTCACCGAAACCTTCAACAAAGTCTTTCCCATTACCCATGTTGACCTTGACACCACCTCCAAAACTGGAGGCTTCTACTGTATCAGCTCCATCACCCATATTAATTTGGCCACCAAAAATACCGTAAGAATTGCTTCCGGTTGCCTCGCCAATTAGAGTATCAGCTCCATTACCCATCTGAATGTGGCTCTCAAAAATACCGTAAGAATTGCTTCCGTTTGCCTCGCCAATTAGAGTATCCTTTCCATCGCCCATCTGAATGTAGCCACCAACAATACCGTAAGAATTGGTTCCGCTGGCTTCGGCAGTTAGAGTATCCTTTCCATTACCCATCTTAATCTCGCCATTGGTATTGTCAATAGCGATCGCTTTGTCCTCAACCTGGGCAAAAGCATCGGCAACAGAAACAGCCGCAGCTTGATTTCCCGGTGTGGCAGTGGACAAAGCAAACGCAGCAGATTGTGACAAGGTCGCAGCACTAGAAGTAGCTGTAGCAGTGATAGTATCACCACCCCTAGCCGTAGTCATTATGCCATTTTTATTATTAATACCTCTGGCAATGATGGTTGCCTCAGCTAAACTTTGAGCAAATGCTCCAGCGAAAGCTGTGACACCATCTGAAACAGGGGCTTCGGCAATAGCCTCAACAATTGCTGAGGCATCTGCTGTCGCTGTGGCGACTGCTGCCACAGAACCGAAGGTATTGCCAGAAATACCATCCTGACCCTGACCGTTGTAAATTTCGCCACCAGAGTTATCAATACCATCGGCGGTAGACTTAAGTTTTATGGAGGCAAAAGCATCGGTAATAACATTAGTATCAGCAGTATCAGCAATAGCTATGGCTTGAGATACTGTTTGTGCTACAGCGGATATGTTTGATATTGCGGTACCTTTTAATATATCCCGTCCTTTTTGTGTTTTGATAATCCCATTGTTATTAATACCGTTTGCAGCAGCCTTAAAGCTGCCACTAAATTCGGCAGAGGCAATAACAGAGTTGATGTTTTGAGCTCCTGCTCCAAGAAGCACTCCCACACCAAAGTCACCATGTACATAGTCAGTACCAATTAGCTTATCAGCTCCCTTACCTGTCTTTATGGTAGAGGACTTGGGGTTGAATAGCGGTATCCCCAGATCAATTACATTTGAGTTTGCATCAAAATTTATGTAACTCAAGTTTAAACCTTTCATCAAAAATACCTCTCAAAATGATAAATTAAAAACTAGAAACAGTCTATACCGGACATCTTACGTTGGTGCTTATAGCGGTTTTCACAAAGGTAGACTACGGAAATAAAGATAAGTATGTTTGCAGTTTTATAAGTCAGGACTTACGCATTACCGCTATATATAGCGTATAAATTCGTCATTATTCCAGATACACCCACTATAATTAGTGTCGTCGCGTAAGCCCTGTAAGTTACAGACCTGATAGTTGTATTCTAAGACCTGATAGTTGTATTCTATTTTAAGTTGTTAAGTTAATAAAAACCGCTATCAACATTTTCTGATTAAAAAAATCTCTGTTTGGGTAGCATAACCTAGGAAAAGTCAGTCTGGGCGAGGGAATAACGTTAATGCTCTCAAAAAGGCTGTTTGGGCATCATTCCCCATGAAAAGCTTCGCCAGAAAAGGATTTATGCCTTTTTGACGTAAAAACCTATACCTATCTATATTTGAGTCTATTTGTCTAACTCCTAGGATACTTTAAACAACTTAAACTTTAACCTTATTTTGTTTGAGTGCTTTGATACAACTAAATCTTATCCAGAATAATTGGGGAGTAGTTGCCAATTTGGCAGATTTATTGGGGGAAGTGATACCCAATTTAATTTTACTCTAGTTACCATATTAAATGTGTTATTCCTTATACCATAAACTTTGCTAGACTTCAACTTTCTATTTATAAATATTATTTATTAACGTGATGTAAGTTTTTAATATAGGGTTTCTCAGTAAGTGTGAGGTACACTTTTATCTTTGTTGCCTGTTATATCAAATCCGGTTAATTGCATATAGAATCCGGGATGGTTCTACAGGCTCACGTTGAGGGCAAATTCGACCAAATTTAATCGCAATATTTCTTTCTCCAGTAGGCAAAATAACTATGAATCCACTCGAAACGCTGGCTGAAGCTCTGGCTGCCAATCTCTCGCTCCTAATTTCTTCAAAAAGTAGCTCTTATTCCAGTAGCAGCACTAATGTAGTTCTTGACCTTGCTACAATTATCAAAGCCTCTCAAAGTCTGTCAGGTATCATTCAACTAGAGGAACTTCTCAAGCAACTAACTCAAATTATTCTGCAAAACTCTGGGGGAGATCGCTGTGCCTTAATCCTACCCAATGATCAAGGAAAATGGCAGGTTGAAGCCATCGCCACATCAAAAAACGTTGAACTTAGCACACAACCCTTGGAAGGCTATCCCAACCTACCCGTCAAGCTAATTCAGTATGTCAAAAATACCCAAGAGATGGTAATGATTGACAATCTGAAAACGGATTTACCCATCATAGATGAGTATCTGAGTCAGCAATACCCTCAGAGTCTTCTATGTTTGCCACTGCTGAATCAACGAGAATTGATTGGGATTCTGTATTTGCAAAATCAATTAACCAGTGGCGTTTTTACCGACGATCGCCTCCTGATTCTCAATTTCCTCTGTACCCAAGCAGCCATCTCCCTGAAAAATGCCCGTCTTTACACCAATCTGCAGACCAGTGAAGCACGGTATCAACATCTTGCTGACAACGTTCCTGGAGTAATTTATCAATTTCGGATAACTCCCCAGGAGGAATGGAAGTTGATCTACATTAGTTCTGACTGCTCCGAAATGTTTGAGGTCAACCCAGAGGAACTTATCACTGATATCCGAGTCCTCTTGAATATGGTTCATCCAGAAGATATGGCAAGTATCAAAGAATTGATAACTCTCTCCGGCCAAACCCTTGAACCCTGCAAATGGGAAAGTCGATTTATTTTACCATCCGGTCAAGTCAAATGGATTCAGGGAAGAACTCGGCCCGAACGCCAAGCTGATGGGACAATTGTTTGGGACGGGGTACTAATAGACATCAGTGATCGCAAACAAATTGAAGCAGAGCGGGAAAAATTATTGCTCGAATTGGCCAAACTCAATCGGGAATTAGAGCAAGCAAACCAGGAATTGAGTAATTATTCTCAGACATTGGAACAAAAAGTTGAAGAGCGCACTGCTGAACTCAAAGCTGCCCAGCAACGCATCATTGCCCAGGAAAAATTGGCCTCTCTTGGCACCCTCACCGCAGGTGTCGCTCACGAATTACGCAACCCTCTCAACTTCGTCAAAAACTATGCTGAAGGTTCCATCGAACTTTCTCAAGAACTATTGGATACTCTCGAACCTGTAATTTCGACCCTAGACCCAGAAACTTTAGAATTGATCCAATCTATAATTGATGACTTGCAGGAAAACGCTACAACTATTTGCCACAATACCATTCGGGCTACACAGATTATCGAAACCATGATGCAACATACCTATGTAGACTACGAGCCATCTGTCCCGCAGGCTACCCATCTCCATGAGTTGCTGGACCAAGCTGTGAAGCTGGCCTCTCACAGCAAACAAGAGCAGAATAAGCACTTTAACCCCTCCATTCACACTAACTATGCTGCCAATTTGGACTTAATTCAAGTGATTCCCAGCAGTTTCATCCGTGCCTTGCTCAACTTGACGGACAATGCCTTTGATGCCATGCGCTCTAAGCAAAATCAACTTATGGCTAATTCTCCTCTAGGAAGAATTGACTATACTCCTACACTGTGGGTCTCTACCCATCTCCTGTCAGAGGAAGTGGAAATACGAATTCGTGATAATGGGTGTGGCATTGAACCAGCTATCAAGTCGAAAATATTGGACCCGTTCTTCACAACTAAACCACCCGGAGAAGGGACTGGGTTGGGCCTATCACTCACCCACGATATTATTGTCAAGCAGCATCAAGGTAGTATAAATATTGACAGTAAACTGAGTGAGTTTACGGAAGTGATTGTGAGACTACCTAATTTAGGAAAGTAAAAGAACGAATAACTAGGGTAAATAACGGCTTGGTCAACTATGTGCTTTGAATAATGCTTTTTATTATCATTGATTCAGACTTCATTTTGCTATCAGCCAATGACTGATAACTGATCTCATGTCCGGTTGAATACTTCAATAAGGAGTCAGGAGGGAAGAACAGGGAAGAAGAGAAGAAAGTTTTTGATAACTAATTAAACAGACATGATATGACATCTGAATGCTTACGCCAAATTAGTCTTTAAAAAAACTTTTTATTCGTCTCCTCTGTGATAGCATTTATCACAAAGAATATTAGACCTCTCCGGAAAAGAGGGAGTAGGGAGTAGGGAGTAGGGGGAAAGAATTGATTATTTATGTGCGATAATTGATTTGATTTTTTATTATTCGAGATGTCTATTACGAATAATTTAGTCAACTAAAATGGTTAAAGTTCAGATGTATATTGGCTCGAACAGAATTGTTTCAGGGTAAAAAATGATCGTAATAGCTAAATCTAGCTAACTACTGACTATTGACGGCTATAAACAGTCTAAATATTTGTAGCAAACATCGATCAAATTGGCATTACCTTTTTTATCCGCCCTGTTCTAGGTATCCTATTACCAGTTATTTATAAGTATTTAACCGGATATAATTTTAGATAAACTGAGAAAAAGGTTAACATATAGAATCACAGAATTAGTTCACTGAAAGTAAAATCTATCCAGTAATGAGATTTGATTTTAAATGCTTGATATAGAGTCAGAATAAGGAGTGCATATTAAGTAAGCGATCGCGTACTTTTTGATTAATGTCACTGTAACAATATTTGGGCAATTTAATTTATAGTTATATGATAGTTATATATAGTTATATATCTTAGATATTAGATGAATAGTATTGTTTCTCAATCAGCAACCCCTGAAGAACAAAAAAACCAAATAGCAAAAATCCTAGTCGTTGATGATGAAATTGAGCTTCAACGGCTAATCAAACAGCGCTTCCGGAAAAATATTCGAGCCAAGGAATTTGATTTTGTGTTTGTGCAAAATGGGGTAGAAGCCTTGACATACTCCCGACGCTCCCCTACGGGAGAGCGCGGGATTCTTCAGTCAGAA
>NZ_JBNHEP010000004.1:0-14457 GCF_050015995.1 Dapis brunnea BLCC-M229
TTCCCTGTTCCCTACCTTTGCTATACAATACCGATGCTACCGGACATGATATCAAGTAAGGATTTTAGCTATTCCTAAATAAAAACTTCTGGAATTACTGCTGTGTCTTACAGCGCTTTTCAGATTGATGAACCACATCGTCACAACCATAACCACAGTAAGGACGTTCCATGGAACGTCCCTACTGTGGTTTACCCAAATGAAAACTGCTGTAATTTGAGCTATTTTTTCTATCTATTTAGCGACAACTCTATTAGACATCTCCAATAATAAAAAATCAAATCAATTATCGTACAGAAATGATTGATTATTTCCCCCTACTCCCTACTCCCTACTCCCTACTCCCTCTTTATCTAATGATAGAATTAAAAATAATCTATCACCCTCGAAAAAAGCTATGTTCTGTCCAATGCAACTCGATTGTCAGGCTATGACAGGAGTAATTTATAATTGCCCTAACCTGTCAGAATGTCTAGATAACTCTCCCTTAAATAGAAGAGAAGCAATTAGACTTTATTTTCTGAATCAAGGAATTAAGCCAGAAGATATCAGAATTAATGGGGGATCTACCCAAGACAACAATCCTGATTATTATTCCTGTTTATACAGTTCTAGTTTTACCTATAATTTTGATAGTGAGACTAGGGACAGAATTATTTTTGGTACTTCTATAGTGTGGGAAGACTCAATGGGTGGAGCGCGACGTTTCCATAATTTGAGTAGAGAAAATTTACAACAACTTATTAGTCAAGGTTTTGCAAATCCCGCAGATGCACAGAATTTTTCTCCAACAGTTGGCGACTTTTTTGACTTTGCACAAAGACAAGGGAATAAAGGTTTTGAGTTTATTTTTGAAGGTTATGTAATTAGTCCAGAACGTTCAGATTATCGAGTTAGTATTGATGGTTTATTTTATCGGGGAATTTGCTCTACAGAATTAATTTTTGACTTTCAAGAATTTGTTAATGAACCAGATGAATTAGAGATAGAGCCTAACTATTTACGGGCTTGGTGGGATTGAAAATTCTCATAACTAATGACTAATATTATTTCTTTGATATAATCTTAATTAGCTATTAGTAATTGATAATAATTAGGACTATACTATCAGCTATCAGCGTTTTTTATTCCGAAAAACAGTCAAGATTTAAAGCCTCTGCTTTCAGGGAGAAAAAAGAAAAAAAATCTTTTTATCCAATTCCATCTAAGTTAAGTTTTTAAGCAATTAGGGTAAATGGAAATGTGGAGAAAGGCGATCGCACTTGTTGGAAAAAGTTGCGACTGGTATTTCCAGCATATTTTGAATTATTTTTTCAAAGTAAAAAATAATTTCAGTCATATATTTACTTCTTGGGATCTTCACAAAGGTATGATTCATAAATATTATTTATTTTTTCTAGACTTGGGCTGTATCAAATGACTTGTTTTACACTTTTAATTATAATTACCCCATCTACTGTCAATGTCAAAAGCAAGGTAGAATAACTTTTACTACTTTACAATTCTCAAACAGAATGTAGAGCAATACAAGGAGTATTTATATCCAGAATAATTAGTTGACAACATAAATTATCTTAAGAGGCTTTATGAAGAAGAAATTAACAAAATAGCAAAAGGATACAGACTGGAATCTAACAATTTAGAAATATTAGCTAAATTTGAATTAGACTGGTTTGGTGAATTAATAGATGGAGTAGATGAAAAGGGAAAATACAAAATGATAACTCTTAATCCAGATGGCAAATTTGACTGGTACAGATTTTTAGATGTAGACACTACTGCATCAGGTATATCTATTCCTATTAAACTTACAGTTAAAGAAATTCCTGAATTTATACCTTATGCTATAGTTACTCGAGATGGTAAGTGGCATGAACAAGGCAGTCAAAGTCACATACGACTATTCTTAACTATACTACCCAATTTATCTACAATGAATTTGGTCAACTCACCAAAACAATATTCTATGTATAAAATTAGAAAAATATAATCTGACAATTATTTAGTAAAAATTGTTAGTAATACTGCTCCTAATAAGTAATAATTAGCTTGTAAATTTAAGCCAGCTTCTTCACCTAATTTTTCACGAGCTGTTGGACTGTAAAGGTTTAAACCTCCTGGAGAAATACTCAAATACTGAAATTCATCTTGCCATTTAAAATAAGAATCGACTAAATAAAAATATCCACCAGGGCGTAATACTCGACTCACTTCATTAAATACTTGCTGAGGATGAGGATAATGTAAAAAACTAATTGTATTAAAAACAGCATCAAATTGTTCTTCAGCAAAAGGCATTTCTTCAGCATTTCCTAATAAAAATGTTAAACGCTGTGGATAACAATTGCGACTATTTGCTTGACTAATCATTTCCGGAGATAAGTCTAAACCAGTACCTTTAAGATTAGGAAAATTAACAGCAAGACGATGGATAAGTTTTCCCGTACCACAACCTAAATCAAGTACATTTGCCGAAGTTGGTAAATTTACATATTCCAGCAACCTTTTATGTATAGCTTGATAAACTACAGATGGAAATAACCAATCATAACTTGGTGCCCAACGGTCAAAAAATGTTTGTTTAATAGAAGTATTATTTGTCATTTCAGTTATCAGTTATCAGTTATCAGTACCTATGGCTAAACCCTATCACCGATCGGAAACTCCTAAAACCCTTTTTTGATAGGGAGATGGGGGTTTGGGGGGAGAGTAAGCGCCAAATTACGCCTTGCAGGAAAAAAACGTATTTTTAAATACATTTACTCTTCCGACTTAGTTAGAGGGTATTTTTTCAAGTTACAGCCGTTGCGAAATAAGATATTGTGCGATGGGACAAGCAAGCTTTTATGCCCGGATTTGCTATCAGGAATTAGTAATGAATCGGTTTGATACCATTTTTTATGTCGTAACTTTTCTTTTTCGTCAAATAGACATTTTCTATAAACTCAATTTTCTTTCTGTCTGGAGATAGCTTATAACCTGTTGTTTTATACTCTACTGAACGAGTAAATTTATTGAATTTTGGATAACCCTTTTTACCTGGTTTATTTAACTTACAATTCTTGTAAAATCATTGTATAGATTGCCATGCCCTATCATCTGATGCTTGTCTAGCTTGAGAGTTTAGCTTTTTAACCCAAGGAAAATTGTTATCTTTTGCTAGTACAGAACAAAGTTTTTGTAAGTCGTTGCGTTTTACGTCTTTATTATCTGTCCAATAACGCAAACAACTGTTTCTGATAAATTGACCTGTGAGAATCATTTCATCTAAAACTTTGTACTGATTTTGACTGCCTTTTAATTTGGCCTCAATTACTAGCAATGTTATTGTTAATTCCTTGACTACATTTATTATTATAACTAAATTTATGTCTACTGGATAAATTATTAATATTTGTATATAATTATGACATCGAATCATAATTATATACTCACAATTCATCCAAGCACTAAATCATAGATTATAGTGCTGGCCTTCTGCTGATGGCAGGTAACAACAAGCTACCAAAAATTTTGCGATTAATTCATATTTTTAAAGCTAGAATATATCAACTTAAGATTTTATTGATAAATAGCCTCTCTCAAATGTTATTGAATAATCGAAAAACTATGTATTTAACCATATTGAAAAATGCTATAAATTAAAAATAATGAGCAATTTAGTTATATACTAATGCCTCCTTTCCTCTAGTTATTTCAATAGTAACTTTGCCACTAAAATCAGGGATAGGGGCTGCTAATTTCGTTAAACTAACCTTGACATCTTGTACTAATGGCTGTTGTAAAATAGCTTTAGCGATCGCATCTGCTACTTTTTCTAATAAAGCAAACTTAGAATTTTTTACCAGTTCTTGGACAGTATTAACTATACTGCCATAATCAACCGTGTCTTCTAAGGCATCACTTTTGCTAGCCGCAGTCAGATCTAAACCTAAAATTAAATCTACTTCAAACCATTGACCTAATACTTTCTCTTCTGGAAAAAATCCGATGTATCCGTAGCAGCGAATTCCAGTAATTGAGATTGAGTCCATAATGACTAATTAAAAAATAGTTCCATCACTTTTTATCTTAATCGGAGGCGTACCATCTTTTCTTAATTCTTTTGGTATTTTTCTTCCTGCTATCCAGGCACCACCTTGTAAAACTTTTACCAGTGGTAATTTTAAGGCGGTTAAGTTAAATTTTTCTCGAATAACTATAGCAATTTTATCTAAAAGACTAATAGTTAAAAAAGATATATATTGTACAATAATTTCGGAACTAGGCAAATGTTGCAGCTCTAAAATTAAGGAATTTTTCACTTTTATTGATTCCATATCTATAAATAAACCGCCATTCCTATATTCTGCCAACCCAGTTAGATCATCTAATCCGATATATTTTTCAACCCAATTCTTGTAATGGTTCGAGTAGTGAATAGGTCAAACATTGAGATAATTTATGAAAGGGTATATATTCATCCCCTAAATTGTTAGTGTTAAGGCCATAATGAAGCCAAACATCTCCTAAGTTAATTCCTGAGATTGTACTACGCACTGGCCAAACTTCTCCTAATCCCTCCAATACAACATTTAATACAGCAGTGGCTTCAATTGTTTCGTTGTAAGTATGATTTTACAACATAATATATAATCAGCCATATTTTCTGGACGTAGATTATCAGTGCCAAAAAAAGAGGGATGTTTTTCTAACACTTTGCCTAAACGTTGTAGTAATTTTAGACGACCTTCGAGACCTACTAGAGGATTTTCTGCATTAACTTGAAATTCTTGGAAAAGGTATATTTAATGTGGGATACTCCTAGTAGATAGTATCAATATTATTGATAAAATTTCATCTACAAAATAAATCGGGAAATGAAAAGGTATCGCTCTAACAATGTCTAATCCTACTAATTTAAACAACTTAGAAAAAAATCAGGGAAATGCTGCTATTGGCATGGGTAGTAATTTGGGAGAATCTCTGGATACCCTCAAAAACGCAATTCAAACTTTAGATGAAATTCCTGGTATTAACTTAATTAGTTATTCTAACTGGTATAGAACTAAACCTATAGGTCCACCTCAGCCGGATTATATCAATGGTTGTGGATTATTAAAAGTAGAATTAACCGCCCATAAATTGTTAGAAATTCTCTTAGAGACTGAACAAAAATTTAAGCGGGTACGTTTGGAACATTGGGGACCTAGAACTTTAGATTTAGATTTAATTCTATATGATGATTTAGTATTAGATACTCCTAATCTGCAAATACCCCATCCCCGAATGAGAGAAAGAGCTTTTGTTCTTGTACCCCTAGCAGAAATAGCTCCTGATTGGATAGACCCAGTTTCAGGAAAAACGATCGCTAAACTTCTAGAAGAGGTAGAATGTTCTGGAGTATCTAAGCTTTAAGCTGGCAAGTAATCAAGAGTTATATATAATAAGGCTCAAAAAAAGCACTTGTTTTCAATTCAGATAGCTAGCACCTTAGAGTTATTATCATCTTTTTCCTATGACACAAAACAAATTTTCCGAAGCCGATACAGAGGCATTTTATGATGGTGAAGACAGTCTTTATCGAAGTTTTTGGGACTCGGAAGGAAGTTTACACTGGGGCTATTTTGAAAACTTAACTGAAGCCAAAGCTGAACATTTTATCACAGCTTGTAAACGCTGGAACGAATATATGTTGTCCCAGAGTGGGATTACAAAAGATTCGCGTGTACTAGACCTTGGTTGTGGTAATGGCAATACAGCTATATGGCTATCCCAACAGACAGGCTGTGAAGTAGTGGGAGTTGACCTTAGTGGTATCCGCATTGAGAACGCCAAAACCAAAGCACATCAACATCCATCCCTAAGACTAGAGTTTCAGAAAGCATCAGCCACTAACTTGCCTTATGAAGAAGGCAGTTTTACCCATGTTTGGAGCCAAGCAACATTATATCACGTTCACGATCGCCATCAAGCATTACGAGAGGCTTACCGGGTACTTGCAGAAGGAGGGACATTTATATTCGATGACCTGATTACTCCGGCACAAGAAATTAACGAAATGGCCCGTAAATATGTATACGATCGCTTGCTGTTTGAACCAATATTTAGCCTGGACTCCTATAAAGAATTCCTGAGGGAGTTGGGGTTTATGGTGTTGGCAACTAAAGACTTGAAGGAACACCTGCACAAAAGCTATGAATTACTTTCCCAGTTAGCTTTGGCTAAATATCCGGAACTAAGTGCAGCTTATGATAAGATGTGTGAGGCAATTAAAACTAATCAATTAGGATGGGGGTATTACTCATGTGAAAAAGTCAGCGATCGCCTTTCTTGGGTTTACAAAAATGGCGAGCAACATAACTTAGAGGAGAAATATGATGCTTGGGCAGCTGTTTATGATACAGACCTAGACCAACCTTATCGTTGTTCTCCAATTCATTCGGTTAATGCTTTAGCTAAAGTATTGCCATATAAGGATGTCACTATCCTAGATGCAGGAGCAGGTACAGGTATGGTGGGTGAAGCTCTAGCAGAATTAGGATACAACAATATCATCGGGGTCGATCTATCTGAACAAATGCTGGAAGTAGCTAGAAAAAAGCAGGTTTATACTGCTCTTTACCAAGGTAATTTGGAAGAACCCCTAGCTTTTGCATCTGAAGCAAGTTATCATGCAATACTGGCAGTAGGTGTTTTCACATTTGGTCATGCTCACCCTCGTGCTTTAAAAAATCTGTCCAGTTTGCTGAAAACAGGTGGATATTTTATACTAACAGTGCGAGCAGATTATTATGATGAGAGCAATTCCTTACACGAAGTACTTCAAGAGTTACCTTGGAATTTAGTCAGTCAAGAACGTTTTAATATCTTTGAGACCGAACCAATGTATGTTCTGGTCTTCCAAAAGTCCTAATTGTACACTATAGATAGCAAAGGAGAATCATGGCTACAATTAAACTAATGCACGCTAAACTTCATCGTGTGCGAGTCACAGAAGCAAAGCGTGACTACGTTGGCAGCGTAACCATAGACTCAGATTTACTGGAAAAAGTAGGAATGTTGCCCCTAGAAGAAGTGGAAATAGTCAATATTAATAATGGCAACCGTTGGTCAACTTATGTTTTACCCGGAGAACCAGGATCGGGTATGGTTTGTCCCAATGGAGGTGGGGCACTTCTATGTGAAAAAGGTGATATATTAATTGTTTGGGCAAACGAACAATGCAATCGTGCGGAAGTCCTAGAAAATGGACATGAAGCAAAGGTAGTTGTGGCAGATGAAAATAACCACTGCCGAGAACTTCTCTATCAAACTTTAAATCCAAATCAAGGAAATGTGGAATTTCATTCTCTGGCAGCAATTCCAGAAGGTCAAACATCTGTGTATCTCGAAAAGATGATGGGAAATAAGAGTTAACACTAATAATCTTATAACTTCAGGACTTACGCATAGACATCATATTTACAGTTAGCATTGCCAGCCTTATACTATATCTAGTGCGAAAATGTTGATTTTGCTAACTCCTGAATTTATAAAATGATGGGTGGGTAAATAGCCAACCTACTAGCGTTTCTAGGCTAAAATTGTGGGTAAAGTCAATCAGGGGCTAGTAACTGTTGCCCATAATCTGGTATTATCTATGATAATATCCAAAGCTGACTACAAATCTTGCTAAAAACCACAGCCAGATGGTAATAGAAGACCATTATGTATCAGGTATGATAGCGAATTACAAACTAGCGGCAGCTGTTGGGTCTATGGGTTTTTATGAATTTAGAAGACAACTAGAGTACAAGTGTGAGTTATTAGGTTGCTGAGTTAATCATTGTTGATAGACGGTTTCCTAGCTCTAAAACTTGCTATATACGTCGCCAATCCGACGGCTCCCCTAGTGGAAATGTAAAGCAGTCTCTATCTTTATCTGAGAGAGTTATAGAGTGTGAACACTGTGGTTTCAGTTGCGTGTGAGACTTAAATGCTAGTTTAAATCGAGTTTAGGCGAGGAGTGAGAGCTACACTCCGCGTTTCGCGCCAGTTTTGCGAAGCAACAGCAAATGTCGGTGACAGCTTGTGGACTGGATAACGCCGACGTTGCCAGTGGAATAGGGAATAGAACTGATTATTTAGAGAAAATCATAGATTTATGTAGATAACCGTAGGTTTCTAAGAAAGGTTAAACTAAACTGTAGAGTAGAAAATTATCTACATACAGCTAGTAAAAGAGTAATAAATTGGTGTGAGGTGCATCAAATAGGAACGTTAATAATTGGACATAATGATGCACTGGAAACAATCTATATAATCTAGGGAAAAAGAACAATCAATAGTTTGTTAACATAAAGAACTTTGAAAAGCAGATAGATTTATGAAGATTTCTACTAGGAAAGATAAATCGGATATTCTAGCTCTAGTTTGGGAAAATCTATGCGTAAGTCCTGTAATGATTAAATTTAACTGTCAAAGAAAATGTTAAAAAAGGCACTTGTAACAGGTTCATCAGTGGGGATAGGTAGGGCGATCGCTCTCGACTTAGCCAGCAAAGGATTTGATGTGGCATTTCACTATAACCAAAGTGCAAAGGCAGCTAACCAAGCAGCTCAAGAAGCAGCTATCTACGGAGTCAAATCTATTGCTCTACAAGCAGATGTTACTAAACCAGAGCAAGCTAAATCTTTAGTAGAAAATGCAGTACAAAAATTGGAAGGTTTATCGGTAGTAGTTAATAATGTAGGAAACTTTTTAGGAAAACCTACGAGCGAAATATCCATAACAGAGTGGCAAGAAGTTATTGACTCTAATCTCAATTCTAATTTCTATGTCACTACAGCAGCACTTCCTTATCTCAAAGCAGCTAATGGGGCACGAATAATTAATTTTGCTTGCGCTCATGCTCAAAATGTGGTAGCACGAAAGACAAATACGGCTTATGTAATTGCTAAAACAGGCATCATCATCTATAGTAAGTCTCTAGCTCAAGAGGTAATTAAAGACAAAATTACTGTTAACGTAGTATCCCCTGGAATAGCTGAGAATTCTTTTGATATTGAAGAAATGATTCCTAAGCTACCTGCCAAACGTCCAGCAACTTTGCAAGAAATTAATCATGCCGTTTGGTTTTTTATTAATCCTGATTCTGATTATATTACAGGGCAAATTGTGGAAGTATCTGGTGGTTGGAATTTATAAATTAGGGAATAGGGAATAGGGAATAGAGAATAGGGAATAGGGAATAGGAAAAAAATTAATTTAACTTATTTAAGTTAGGAAATCTCTGACTCAAAAATAAGGTATCAAGTCTTCCTTTTCAAGACTGTAAAAAAGGAAATTTCTGATTTTATTGCCTCTTACTAGAGCTTTGGTTACTGATAACTGGAATGCTTAATCTTGAAGATTTATATACAATCTACGAACAAAACAAAAATTCTCTAAAAGCCAAAGTAGAAGAATTTTCTCTTGGTAATAAAGGAAATAGGGAATAGGGAATAGGGAATAGGGTGGATTTTTAACTTATATATAAGTTGAGTAAACCTCTGACTAAGAAATAAGGTTTCAAGCTTCCACTTTCAAGAGGATAAAAAAGGAGATTTTGGATTTTCGTAGCCTCCCTATTACTGGAGGTACTGATAACTGATAACTGATAATTGATAACTGAAATGCTTAATCTTGAAGATTTATATACAATCTACGAACAAAACAAAGATTCTATAACAGCCAAAGTAGAAGAGTTTTCTCTTGGTAATAAACAGTTTAATTTTAATACTGAGAAAGCTATTTTAGGAGTAATAAATCTTTCTAATGATTCTTGGTATAGAGAAAGTGTATGTTTGAGTGCAGAAACAGCTATTCGTCGAGGAATGGTTTTGAAGGCTCAAGGTGCAGATGTGGTAGATATTGGAGCAGAATCAACTTTGGAAAAGGCAGAAAGAGTTGAAGATATTAGGCAAAAAAGTCAAATTTTGCCTGTTCTGAAAGCCCTTAATCAAGAAGGTGTTTTGACTTCAATAGAAACATATTATCCAGAAGTTGCCACAGAATGTTTAAAAGCAGGAGCTAATATAATTAATTTAACCGGACTGGAAAAAAGTGCAGAAATTTATCAGACTGTATCTGAATTTAATGCCGGGGTAATTATCTGTTATGTTCAGGGAAAAAATGTGAGAGAAGTGGGTGATTTTGATTTTGGAGATGACCCGACAAATTTAATGTATGAATATTTTGCTAAAGAAATAGAAACAGCAACTAAGTCTGGCGTGAGAAAAATATTTATTGACCCTGGTTTGGGATTTTATTATAAAAATCTTCAGGATAGTTCTCTACGCATTGGTTATCAGATGAAAACTTTTTTAAATACTTTTAGATTGAGAAAATTAGGTTTTCCAGTATGTCATGCACTTCCCCATGCTTTTGAATGTTTTGGAGAAGAAGTTAGAAGTGCCGAACCTTTTTTTTGTGTGTTAGCTGCATTGGGAAAAACTGACTTATTTAGAACCCACGAAGTTCCTAAAATTAGAGCTGTCTTGGATACTTTGGGATTATTTCAAAAATAAGGCAGTAGGGAGCAGGGATTAGGGGAGAAGCAAGAATTCATTAATTGATAATTGATAATTACCTCAAGGAAAACCGAGAGGATTGAATATAAGAAATATTATTTCTTCTCTTGGTTGATTGGATATGGCGCACTTCGGAGCCGCTCTGAAAGAGCGGGAAACCTCGCCATCCCATCCTAGTCATGCTCCGCTTTCCGACCGCTTTTTCTCTTGAAATAGAAGGCTTTATACCTTTATTTTTCGGTAAGAAGTAACAGCAGTCCGAAATAGGTTGTAAGTTCATAAGCAAAATTAATTACACATTCTATTAACTCCCTGTTCTATAGAACCCATTTGATCTCTATATAATTATGGTAGTCAAGTCTTTTCGCGCATCAATTTTGAGGAAAAATCATTATCTCAAGGAGTGTTGAATTTTTTGTATTATTTCTCTCCACATCTTCCTTCTTCTCTCTTCCCTCTTACCTCTTACCGAAATAATTAATAGACCTCTCCGGAAAAGAGGGAACAGGGAACACTTAACTGGGAACAGGGAGAAGTAATTGATAATTTCTGGATAAGAATTGATTTGATTTTTGATTTTCGGAGATGTCTAATAACCCATATTCCGCACGTCAAGTTGTAATATTAAAAGTAGTATAAAAAATGGTAGCGCGGGTTCGTATTTATACTCTATAAATCCTATTCATTGACCTTTCTCAGGAGTCAGATTCTCAGGAAAATATTAAGCATAAATACTCAATTACTTACTCCTATTGACCACTTTAATTGCCTCCTGTCTCCTGTCTCCTGTCTCCTGTCTCTGTTTTTCATGCTACATTTTGTCGTGCGGAATGTAGGTAATAATTAAACAATTAAATAATTAGATGATTCAAGCCTAATTGCCTCCCCTTGGATAGGGGAAAAAAGCGGTCGTTTGCGGAGCATTCCGTTAGGATGGGATGCCGAGGAGACCTCGGCATATCCAATCACCAACGCGAGAATAAATTTTTTCCCTGCCGCGTCAATCCTCTCCGTTTTAGGGAGAGGTAATTATCAATTATCCATGATCAATTATCCATTAATGAACTCCTGTCTCCTGTCTCCTGTCTCCTGACTCCTTGCTAAATTTATGAAGATACCTTCAGGGGTTCTATATTCCCTCTCTCAACTAGGAAATTCTTAAAAGCACAACTACTTAATATTTTTTCGTAGGGGTTTGGTTTCCAAATCCCATTTTAGCTTGGGTTTAGAGACTAAGTCTCTACAGTTTTTTTCACAAATCATTTAGGATTAGTAAAGAAGGCAAAAAACTTAAATTTGAGGAGGTACTGATAATTGATAACTGATAATTGATAACTGATAACTGAATAGCAATGAGATTAAATGAAAGAAAAAGAGGAAAAAGATAAAACTCTAAAAAATGAATCTAACTCAGAAACTTGGATAATAGGTAAAGAATTTAGATTTGAAGCTTCCCATCAACTACCTAATCACGATGGGAAATGTGCAAGATTACATGGTCATTCTTGGCGAGGTGTTATTTATGTTTCTGGTAATAAATTAGAAAATTCTGGTGCAAAACAGGGTATGATTATGGATTATGGAGATATAAAAAAATATTTAAAACCCCTGCTTGATGATTATTTAGACCACTATCACTTAAACGAAACTACAGGCTTAGTTAATCCTACTAGCGAAGCGATCGCTAAATGGATTTATGAACAATTAGAAAATAAAATTCCCGGACTCGTAGCAGTTAGAATTGATGAAACTTGTACGAGTCAATGTATTTATTCAAAAGGTAAAAGTAATTTTTTGATACTTTGAGGTAATGGAGATTACGTTCATTAGTTGATAATGAATAATGGATAATTACCTCTGGTTAAAATCATCAGATTGAATATCAATAAATCTTATTTATTTTTATCAATTATCCATTGGTAAATTTTTAAATATACTGTCTTCTGAGTTTGTTAACTAGCTGCTAGTTGTAGATAGTTAAATTTATGATTATGATCTAAATTGTGAATTATTTCTTTCTTGCTAAAATATCTAATTAGGGCTAGATGAATAAATATAGAATCCTGATTTATCATAAGTTTTAGTTGCATTCAACCTGGAAAAAAGTACAAAAAAATACACTCATTAATGTTCAAAACTGAGGATTTTTCCTCACCTGAGTGGGAGAAATGCATAAAATTTAACACCTGCAACTATTCTCTATTCCCTTCCCTCGCCAAAAGACTTTTTCAGCAAACCCTAATTAGGATTATTAATACAACAATATATAGAGATTTAGTTCAATGAAAAAAACGATAGGAATTATTGGAGGAGGACCTCCGGGAATGTCTTGTGCCCTCTGGTTAAAATATTTAGGTTTTTCTCCAATTATTATTGAAAGAAAACAACGACTAGGAGGTTTACAACAGTTAAGTAACTTTCAAAATGTCTGGTATTTAGGATTAATTGAAAAAACTGGATATGAAATTGCTGAACAATTTCGTCAGCATATTCAAGTAGAATAAATTTCTACATTATTAGGCTCTCAAGTTAGGAGTATTGTCAAGAATGGGGATAATTTTCAGATTTTTACTGAAGCACAAGAAATTACAGCTCAAGGTTTAGTTATTGCTACAGGGCAAAGAATTAAAGAATACGAAGGTATAAAATCTATTGAGGGTAGTCACGAACTTTTATCATCACAGGAAATATTCTTTGACCCTGGTGCTACTCCTCTACTTACACCTCAGATGAATGAAAAGACAGTTGCTATTGTCGGAGGAGGTGATAATGGGTTAGTAACAGCAATACGTTTCTCTGAAACTGCTAAACATATTCACCTATTTGTTCGTTCTCAAATGTGTGGTTTTAAAGTTAACCAAAAAACAATTTACGAGAAAATTGAAGCTGGTAAAATAACATTACATCAACCAGCAATTATTCAGAGATTTGAAATTCAAGAAAATCAAATTTATATCACTTTTGGAGATGGAGACAAACCAGAAGAAAAGTTAGCATTTGACTCTCTATGTTTTAGAATTGGGTTTGCACCAAATATAGAGGATATAGTTCAAATTTTTAATGAAGGAAACTTAGGTAATATTCAACTTAACCAAAAAGGATATATTTCTACAGATCAATTTCTACGGACATCAATTCCTAATATTTATGTTGCTGGAGATGTGGCAAACCCTAGAGATCCTTGTGTAGCAACAGCAGTAGCTCAAGGTGCTATTGCAGCTAGAAGTATACAAGAGGATTTATGATCAAAATTTAGAATTCAGAATTTAGAATTCAGAAGGTACGGTGGAATGACAAACCTTGAATGGTGCATTGGGAAAAAATAGTCAAACTTTGCCATAACAAGAATTATACGAAAAAAGCTAATAATGAATAGTGAAAATTTCTAACTATTGCGTATGGAGCAATAGTTAATTCATTTTATGAAGCACCCCGCCAGATAGAGGTGGATAGTCAAATTTTCCAACTATTGTGTATAGAGCAAGAGTTAATTCATTTTATGAAGCACCCCGCCAGATAGAGGTGGATAGTGAAAATTTCTAACTATTGCGTATAGAGCCATAGTTAATACATTTACTGAAGCACCCCGCCAGATAGAGGTGGATAGTCAAATTTTCCAACTATTGCGTATGGAGCAACAGTTAATTCATTTGCTGAAGCACCCCGCCAGATAGAGGTGGATAGTCAAAATTTCTAACTATTGCGTATAGAGCAATAGTTAATTCATTTTATGAAGCACCCCGCCAGATAGAGGTGGATAGTCAAAATTTCTAACTATTGCGTATAGAGCAATAGTTAATTCATTTTATGAAGCACCCCGCCAGATAGAGGTGGATAGTCAAAATTTCTAACTATTGCGTATAGAGCAATAGTTAATTCATTTTATGAAGCACCCCGCCAGATAGAGGTGGATAGTCAAAATTTC